>NZ_CEVIVD010000109.1:0-15977 GCF_982290655.1 Protofrankia sp. CiP1_Cm_nod3 | reverse complement strand
CGGGGCTGGTCAGGGACGGCGGCTGGTAGCCGGCGTCCTCCGGGTTGATCGTCGTACCCGGCGGGACGATCTCGTCGATACGGTCCAGCACGTCCGGTGTGAGCGTCACCTTGACGGCGTCGAGCTGGGACTCGAGCTGTTCGAGGGTCCGCGGGCCGATGATCGCCGAGGTGACGGCGGGATGCTCCAGGACGAAGGCGAGGGCCAGGTGGATCAGGGACAGCCCGGCATCCTGGGCCAGCAGGGCCAGCCGCTCGACCGCCTCGAGCTTGGCGACGTTCGCCGGCCGGCTCAGGTCGAACCGGCCGGGGACGAGCGCGCTGCGGCGCGACACCGGCGGTTCGGCGCCCTTGCGGTAGCGCCCGGACAGCCAGCCGCCGGCCAGCGGGCTCCACGGGATCACCGCCAGGCCGTAGCGCTGCGCGACCGGCAGGACCTCCCGCTCGATGCCCCGGGCCAGGATCGAGTAGGGCGGCTGCTCGGACACGACGCGCTCGCGCCCGCGGCGCTCGGCGGTCCACTGCCCCTCGACGATGCCCGACGGCTCGAAGGTCGACGTCCCGATATAGCGGATCTTGCCCTGGTGGACGAGGTCGCTGAGGGCGCCGAGGGTCTCATCGAAGTCGGTGCCCGGCTCGGGGCGGTGGACCTGGTAGAGGTCGATCCAGTCGGTCCGCAGCCGGCGCAGGCTGTTCTCGACCTCGAGGGCGATCCACCGCCGGGAGTTGCCGCGCTGGTTGGGCCGGTCGCCCATCACCCCGTGGAACTTCGTCGCGAGCACCACCTCGTCGCGGCGGCCACCGGCGAGGGCCTTGCCGACGATCTCCTCGGACTCACCCTGTGAGTAGACGTCCGCGGTGTCGATGACGTTGATGCCCGCGTCGAGCGCGCGGTGAATGACCGCGATGCTCTCGTCATGGTCGGGACTGCCCCAGGCGCCGAACATCATGGCCCCGAGTGTCAGCGGACTGACCTGGACTCCGGTTCGTCCGAAAGGGCGAAGCGACACGTGCCCCACGCTCCTCGTGAGATTGGCTCTCCGTTGCGACACAGCCCCCACCGCATCTGCACCCAACCGGTCGGACGGGCCGGTAATTCCCACGTCAGAGGGGTGTCAGAGGGGCAGCTGGTCCAGGGCGCGGAAGATGCGCTCCACCGATACCGGGTAGGCGGTGCGCAGGGTCTGGGCGAACAGGCCGACCCGCAGTTCCTCGATCATCCAGCGAATCCGCTGGAGCTCCTCGCGGTGCGGGCTGTCCGGCGGCGTCCGGTCGAGCAGCCGCCGGTGTTCCAGCGTCACCTGCTCGACCTGCAGCATGCGCTGCCGGTCGCGGTCCGGGTCGGACGGGAGCTTCTCCAGCCGCCGTTCGATCGCGGCCAGGTAGCGGGCGACGTCGGGCAGCCGCTGCCAGCCGGTGGCGCTGACGAAACCCGGATAGACCAGCCCCGAGAGCTGGGAGCGGATGTCGTCCAGCGCCGGTGCCAGCGCGGCGGGGCCGGCGCTCGTCCCCGCCCGCCGGGCGGGCTCCCGCGACCGTGCCGACTGCGCCTGCGGCTGCGGCTGCGGCTGCGTGCGGGCCTGCCAGTCGGCCAGCTGCCCGGTGACGGTGTGCGCCGTGGCGAGGACGCGTTCCACCTTCGTCACCACGTCGAACGCGGTCTCGTCCAGGTCGGCCTGGACGATGCCCCGCAGCTTGGTGAACCCGTCGGCGTCCCACACCGGCCCGCCGGCGGCCGCGATCAGCTTGTCGGCGGCGCAGGCGACGCAGTCGTCGAGCAGCTCGACGACGCCGCGGTACGGATGGTGACTCAGCGTCAGTTTAGCCGTGTTGCTCAGCCGCGCGTTGATCTGCTTGACCGGGGACGGCATGTTCAGCAGCAGCAGGCGCCGGCAGCCCGGCCACATGGCCTGGCGCGCCTCGGTCTCGGTGGCGAACACGCGGATCGCCACGCTGCTCCCCTGGTCGACCAGTGCGGGATACGCCCGCGCCGGCCGGCCGGGGCCGGGGCGCTGCCGCTCCACGAGCTGCGGGAGCGCGTCGAAGTCCCAGCCGCGCAGGCCGTCGCGCTCGACGCCGTCGGCCACGGTGCGGACCGCCGCGCGCATCGTCGGCGCCAGCTGGTCGACGAGCGCGGCCAGGTCCTTGCCCTCGGCGAGGGTGTGCTGCTCCTCGTCCACCACCCGGAACGTGATCCTGAGATGGTCGGGCACCCGGTCGAGCTGCCAGGACTCCCGCGGCACCGCCACCCCGGTGAGACGCTCGAGCTCGCGTTCCAGCACGGCGAGCAGCGGCCCGTCCGCCGGGGCCACCGCCGCGAGCACCCGCGCGGCGTAGTCGGGCGCCGGCACGAAGCCGCGCCGGATCTGCTTGGGCAGCGAGCGGATCAGCGCGGTCACCAGCTCCGCCCGCAGGCCCGGCACCTGCCAGTCGAAGCCGTCGGAGCTGACCTGGTTGAGCAGCGGCAGCGGGATGCGCACGGTCACCCCGTCGGCGTCCGTGCCGGGCGCGAACTGGTAGGACAGCGCCAGCGTCAGCTCCCCGTGCCGCCAGGCGTCGGGGTAGTCGCGTTCGTCGACGCCGTCCGCGCCGGCCCTGACGAGCATGGGCGCGGAGAACGCCAGCAGGTCCGGCTGGGAGCGGCGGGCCTTCTTCCACCAGCTGTCGAAATGGCGGCCGGAGACGACGTCGGCGGGGATCCGCTGGTCGTAGAAGTCGAACAGGGTGTCGTCGTCGACGACGATGTCGCGCCGGCGGGCCCGGTGCTCAAGCTCCTCGGCGTCGTCGAGCAGCCTGCGGTTGTCGTGGAAGAACGCGTGGTGCGTCTGCCAGTCGCCCTCCACCAGGGCGTGGCGGATGAACAGGTCCCGGCACAGGGCGGGGTCGACCGCGGAGTAGTTCACCCGGCGGGAGGCCACCAGCGGCAGCCCGTACAGGGCCACCTTCTCGAAGGCGACCACGGCGGCCTGCTTCTTCTCCCAGTGCGGTTCGCTGTAGGTGCGTTTCACCAGGTGCGGCGCGAGTGCCTCGGCCCATTCCGGCTCGATGCGCGCGACGGTCCGCGCCCACAGCCGGGACGTCTCGACGAGCTCGGCGGCCACCAGCCAGCGCGGCGGCTTCCGGAAGAGCGCGGAGCCCGGGAAGACCGCGAACCGGGAGCCCCGCGCCCCCTGGTACTCCTGTTTGTCGGCGTCCCTGACGCCGATGTGGGACAGCAGGCCGGCGAGCAGCGCCAGGTGGATGTTCCGCGGGTCGGCTGGGGTGCCGCCGACGGGTATTCCGAGACTTCTCACGACCTGGCGCAGCTGGCCGTGGACGTCCTGCCACTCCCGTACCCGCAGGTAGTTCAGGAAGTCGGCCCGGCACAGCCTGCGGAACTGGTTGCCCGACAGCTGCTCCTGCTGTTCCCGCAGGTACTCCCACATGTTGAGGTAGGCGAGGAAGTCGGACTGCGGGTCGGTGAAGCGGCCGTGTTTCTCCGCGGCGGCCTGCTGCGCGTCGACGGGACGTTCCCGCGGATCCTGGATGGACAGCGCGGCGGCGATGACCATGACCTCGCGGACGCACCCGTTGTCGCCGGCCGCCAGCACCATGCGGGCCAGCCGCGGGTCGAGGGGGAGCTGCGCCAGCTTGCGCCCCAGCGGGGTCAGCCGCATCTGCGCGCCGGCCCGGCCCGGCGTCTCCGGCCTGTCCGGCTGTGCCTGCGGCCTGTCCGGCTGCTTCGGCGTGCCGGCCGGCTCGACGGCGCCGAGCTCCCGTAGCAGGAGCACGCCGTCGGAGATGCTGCGCGAGTCGGGCGGGTCGATGAAGGGGAAGTCCGCCATGTCACCCAGCCCCAGCGCGGTCATCTGCAGGATGACCGAGGCGAGGTTGGTACGCAGGATCTCCGGGTCGGTGAACGCCGGGCGCGCGCCGAAGTCGTCCTCGGAGTACAGCCGGATGCAGATCCCGTCGGCGACCCGTCCGCACCGCCCCTTGCGCTGGTTCGCGGACGCCTGCGAGACCGCCTCGATCGGCAGCCGCTGCACCTTCGTCCGGTTGCTGTAGCGGGAGATCCGCGCCAGGCCGGGGTCGACGACGTACCTGATGCCCGGGACGGTCAGCGACGTCTCCGCGACGTTGGTGGCGAGCACGATCCGGCGTCCGGTGTGGGGCTGGAACACCCGGTGCTGCTCGGCGGCGGACAGCCGTGCGTACAACGGCACGATCTCGGTGTTCGGCAGCTGCTTCTTCGCCAGGACGTCGGCGGTGTCCCGGATCTCCCGCTCTCCGCTGAGGAAGACCAGGATGTCGCCGGGCCCGGCCGCGCACAGCTCGTCCACGGCGGCGGTGATCGCTTCCGGCAGGTCGCGCTCGATCATCGTGGCCGGGCCGTCACCGCTCTCGCCGTCGGTGCCGGGGCCGGGGCCGGTGCCGGGGCCACCGGCGGCGTCGAAGCCGGCCGGCACGACCAGCGGCCGGTAGCGGACCTCCACCGGGAAGGTGCGGCCGGTGACCTCGATCACCGGCGCGTCCCCGAAGTGGCGGGCGAAACGCCGCGGGTCGATCGTCGCCGAGGTGATGACGACCTTCAGGTCGGGCCGGCGCGGCAGGAGCTGCCGCAGGTAGCCCAGGATGAAGTCGATGTTGAGGCTGCGTTCGTGGGCCTCGTCGATGATCAACGTGTCGTACTGGGACAGCAGCCGGTCGGTCTGGATCTCGGCCAGCAGGATGCCGTCCGTCATCAGCTTGATCAGGCTGTTGTCGCCGACCTCGTCGGTGAACCGCACCTTGTAGCCGACGGTCGCGCCCGGCCGGGCGTCCGGGCCGTCGAGCTCCTCGGTGACGCGTTCGGCCACGGCGCGGGCGGCCAGGCGCCGCGGCTGGGTGTGACCGATCAGCCCGCGCACCCCCCGGCCGAGCTCCAGGCAGATCTTCGGCAGCTGCGTCGTCTTGCCGGAGCCGGTCTCGCCGGCGAGGACCACCACCTGGTGGTCGCGGATCGCGGCGCGGATGTCGTCCCTGCGCTGGCTGACCGGCAGGTCCGGGGGATAGGTGATCCGCGGCACGGCCGCCAGCCGCCGTTGCACGCGCAGCGCCGCCGCCTCGACGTCGGCGGCGATCTCGGCGGCCACCGCCGCGCGGGCCTGGGGGTCGCGTATCCTGCGCGCGCCGTCGACACGGCGTTGCAGGCGGCGCTGGTCACGAACCATCAGATCGGGCAGGCGTTCGGCCAGCTCGGCGAGCGGAGGCATCAGAAGGCAGCGTCCAACAGAGTACGGAGAGCGGGCAAGGGGGCACGAGCATCGGCCGGAAGGCCGGCCGTCCGCCGTCCCCCCGGCATTCCCGGTGTCATGACCTACTATCCCGCACAGCGGGAGCAGATAAGGCGGGGCGGCCTGGGTAGGACATCCGGCGATGGACGTATCCGGAGCACCCGAGACGACGGATGCCGCTGTCGGGGGCGACCCGTTCGGGCCGCTGCCGGTGGCCAGCGCGGTCCTCGACCGGCGGGGCACCGTGGTCTGGTGGAGCCGGGCCGCCGAGCGGATGCTCGGTCATGCCGCCGCGGACGTGCTCGGCCGTGCGGCCACCGCGCTGCTGCACCGGTCGGCGGACGGCACGGCGGTAAGCGCCGGGGCCGGGCGGTGCCAGGCCGACAGCGGCTGGGGAGGACGGCTGCCCGTCGTGCACGCGGACGGCCACCGCATGGACCTCTACGCCCGGGTCTGCCCGATGCTCGGCCCGGACGACGGCTCGAGCTGGCTCGTGCTCGCCTCCGACGACGCGCAGATGCCCTGGTGGATGGTGGACCAGCTGATGCTGGGCGGCATGCTCGCCCAGTCGCCGATCGGCATGGCCCTGCTGGACGAGGAGCTGCGGTACAGGTGGCTGAACGACGCGCTGGCGCGTTCCGGCGGTGTACCGCGCAACGCCCGTCTCGGCCGGCGGCTGAGCGAGCTGCTGCCGGGCCTGCCCGCCGAGCGGATCGAGGAACGGATGCGCGAGGTGCTCCGGACCGGAGTGCCGATCATGAATTTCGAGTACCGCGGCCGGACGGTCGCCGACCCCCACCGGGAGCACGCCTACTCCACCTCCTTCTTCCGGCTGGACGACTCGGCCGGGCGGGTCCTGGGGGTGTGCTACATCGTCGTCGACGTCACCGACCGCTGGCGGGCGCAGCAGCGGCTGGCCCTGCTCAACGACGCCAGCGCGCGGATCGGCAGCAGCCTCGACGTCATGCGCATCACCCAGGACCTGGCGGACGTGGCGGTGCCGCGCCTGGCCGACTTCGTCGTCGTCGACCTGCTGGAGTCGGTCCTGCGGGGTGAGGAACCGGCGCAGCCCGTCACCGGCACATCCCGGATCCGGCGGGCGGGGCAGCGCTCGGTGCTCCCCGGGTGCCCGGAGTCGGTCGCGCGGACCGGGGACGTCGTCCAGCCGTCGTTTCCCGCCGCCCGCTGCCTGACCGACGGCCGGCCCGTGCTGGAACCGGTGCTGGACGTCGCGACGAATCCGTGGATCGCGCAGGACCGGCCCCGGTGGGCGAAGATCCGCCGGTTCGGCATCCGGTCGCTGATGGTGGTTCCGATCCGGACCCGTGGCGTCATCATGGGGGTGGCCACGTTCGTCCGGCGGGTGCGCACGGATCCGTTCGACGAGGACGACCTGCTGATCGCGCAGGAGTTCGCCTCCCGGGCCGCGGTGTGGGTCGACAACGCCCGCCGGTACACCCGGGAGCACGCCGCGGCCCTGACCCTGCAGCGCAGCCTGCTGCCGCGCAGCCTGCCCGGCCAGACCGCCGTGGAGGTGGCGTCGCACTACCGGCCCGCGGACGAGAGCGCGGGCGTGGGCGGGGACTGGTTCGACGTGATCCCGCTGTCGAGCGCCCGGGTGGGCCTGGTCGTCGGGGACGTCGTGGGCCATGGGCTGCACGCGGCGGCGACCATGGGGCGGCTGCGCACCGCCGTGCACACCCTGGCCGGTCTCGATCTTCCCCCCGACGAGCTGCTGGCACACCTGGACGACCTGGTCATCCGGCTCGCCGACGAGGAGGAGAACGCCGCGGGCAGCGCCAGCACCGCAGTGCTGGGGGCCACCTGCATCTTCGCGGTGTACGACCCGGTCAGCCGGCGCTGCACGCTGGCGCGGGCCGGCCACCCCCCGCCCGCCCTCGTCAGCCCCGGCGGGACGGTGGACTTCCTCGACCTGCCGGTGGGCCCGCCGCTGGGCCTCGGTGGCCTGCCGTTCGAGTCCACCGAGCTGGAGCTGGGGGAGGGCAGCCTGCTGGCCCTGTACACCGACGGGCTGGTCGAGGGCCGGGGCAGCGACGTCGACGCCGGGCTGGAGCAGCTGCGCGCGGCGCTGGACGGGGCGGACCGCCCGCTGGAGGAGATCCGGGACAGGGTGATCAAGGAGCTGCTGCCCGACCGGCCCGAGGACGACGTCGCCTTCCTGCTCGCGCGCACCCACGCCCTGCGGGCGGAACGGGTCGCCTCCTGGGACCTTCCCGCGGACCCGGCCGTGGTGGCGCTCGCCCGCGCCCACGCGGCCCGGCAGCTGGTCGCGTGGGGGTGCGGCGAGGAGGTGCTCACCATCGAGCTCGTCGTCAGCGAGCTGGTCACGAACGCGATCCGGTACGCCACCGAACCGATCCGGCTGCGCCTCATCCGCGACCGCACGCTGATCTGTGAGGTCTCCGACGGCAGCAGCACCTCGCCGCGCCTGCGGCACTCCCGCACCACTGACGAGGGCGGCCGGGGGCTGTTCCTGGTGGCGCAGTTCACCCAGCGGTGGGGCGCCAGGTACACGTCCAGAGGCAAGACCATCTGGGCCGAGCAGCCGCTGCGCTCGTTCGACACGGGCCTGCCGAGCTGGGGCGGCCTCTGGGACGCCCCGGTCTGACGCTCCCGTGGGCCGGCTGTGGTCCTTGGTTCACCTTCCGGGCTCTGTCGCCGGGGCCGTCCGGGGGTTATCGTCCGTTTCCGTGTGCGATTCACCGCAGCTCGTGGGCTCGTCCGATATCGCAGCCGCGCTGGGCGTGACCCGTCAGGCCGTCGACCACCGGCTCCGGACCGATCCGCGCGCGCCCGCCCCGGCCGCGGTGGTGAACCGTACCGCGACCTGGGGTGGCACCCGGGTCTGGTGGCGCGCCGACATCGACCGCTGGCTCGGCGGCGCCGACCCCGGCCGGTGGGCGAAAATCCCCGGGGGATGCCGGTGAGGCCCCGCCCGGGGTGAGCGCCGTGACGGCAGCCCCGGCTGTCCCGGCAGCTCCGGCTGTCCCGGTCAGCCGAGGGAGGCCGTGAGCCGGCGGGCCACGGAGACGACCGGGCCGGGCAGGGGGGCGTAGCCGATCGTCCGGGTGCTCAGCTGCCCCTGGGCAAGGGCGTAGGCGAGGTAGTAGCGCAGGAGCTCGACGTTGTCGTTCCCCCGCGCGCAGACGATCGTGTACGTGACCGCGGACGCCGGGTAGGCGAGCGGGTCGTCCGGCGTGTAGTCGATCGGGAGCCGCAGGTCCTCGCGGCCGGACTGTCCCGGTGCCGCGGCGGACTGTCCCGGTGCCGCGGCGGCCTGGCTCAGCGCCGCGGCGACGCTGGTGCCGTTGGCCGAGACGTACGTGCCGGACGTGGTCCGCAGCGCCGCCGTCGGCAGCCCCTGCTCGGCGGCGAAGGACAGCTCCACGTAGGCGATGCCGCCCGGCCTGTACATGACGCCGGCTGTCACCGCCTCCGAGCCCCTGGCGGCGAGGGAGCTGTCCGGCCAGGACAGCTCCTTGCCGGTCCCGAGGCGCCAGGACGCTCCCACCGTCGCGCTGAGATACCGGGAGAAGATGTCGGTCGATCCGGAGGAGTCCTGGCGGTGGACGGGACGCACTGGCAGGGCGGGCAGTGCGCCGCCGGGATTCTCCGCCGCTATTCGCGGGTCGTTCCAGGTGGTTATCTCGCCCTGGAAGATTCCTGCGACCGTCGCCGGCGACAGCCGCAGGGAGTACGCACCCGGCAGGTTGTAGACGAACACGAGAGCGCCGCCGGCGACGGGGATGTGCAGTGCCCGGCCTGCCGGGGCCGGACCGGACGGTTCGGCGGCCAGGGCTGGTCCGGCTGTTGCGGATGGTTTGTGCGTCGTGGTCGTGATCGACTGGGTACAGCGTTTGTTGGCGTCCTGTTGTTCCCGTTCTGTCAGAACGGCGTCGGAACCGGCGAAAGCCACGTTGCCGGCTATGAAGCGTTGAATACCCACACCCGATCCGACGGGATCGTACGTCACCTGGGCGTCGTGGCAGCGGGTGGTGAAGTCGCTGATCCACCGGGCCTGCAGGTTCTGCTGGAAGGTGGCGCCCGCGCCGACCAGCTTCCCCGCGGCGCACTGCGGATCCGGGCTGGCCCCGGTGGCCCGGTCCGGCCCGTCCGCCGTACAGGCCGTCAGAGCCAGGCAGGCCGTCAGGGCCAGGCAGAACACGGTGACGAGCGGGACGAGCAGCCGGGCGGCCGCCGCTCGCCGTGGCGGAACGCGTCGCGCCGTGGCCACCTCCATCCCCCGATCCGCATTCTCTCGCATCTGGAATACGCGAATGCGGATGGTCGCAGTGGCCCGGAAACGTGGCATCGTGCTCCGTGTGGACGGCCGGCTAATTGAAGGTGAACATGGCTGAAGGGCGGTTGGGACGCCGCCGGCCGGCGCGGGGGCGGCCGGCGTTTTCGTTATTGTTCGCGGCATGCGGCGCCCATCATCCCACCGTGTCCGGCCCGCTCACCGTACCCGTGGGATCCGTACCCGTGAGATCCGTACGCCTGGGATCACCCATGGGATCCATCCCGGCCGGGCCCGTCACGCTCATCAGCACGCCCATCAGTGGGCCGATCGTCTTTCGTATCGGATATTGGCCGTCCCGCTGGTCACCGCGCTGGCGGCCCTGAGCGCACTGCTGGTGGGCGGCCTGCGGCCGGGGCCGGCCGGTATGGGCACGGCGTGCCCGGCGGAGCAGCTTCTCGTGGTCGCCGCCCCCGACATCGTCGACGCCGTCTCCGCCCTGGCCAGCCGCTACACCGACGGCCCGGGCCGGGGATGCACGGCCATCCGGGTCCAGGCGCGGGAGCCGGCGACCGTGGTCGAGGCTCTCAACGGCGGGTGGGACAGCGCACGGTACGGGCCGCGTCCGGACGTGTGGATTCCCGACAGCTCGCTGTGGCCACGCCTGCTCGGCGCCGCCCGGCCGGGCGGCGAGGCCGGTGCCGTCACCGCGCGTACCGGGCCGCCGCTGGCCTATTCGCCGCTGGTCCTCGCGTTGCCCGCCCCCATGGCCAACGCCCTGCACTGGGCGGAACGCCCACCCACCTGGGCCGACATCCTGCGCGCGCTGAGCGCGGAGCAGGGCTGGGCCGCCCTCGGACATCCCGGGTGGGGGCCGGTGCGCCTGGAGATGGCCGACCCGGCCCGCTCCACCCCCGCGCTCCAGGCGCTCATCGCCTGGACGGGCGCCGCCCGCGGCCTCGGCCAGGAGGACTATCTGCCCGCCACCGCGGTGGACCAGCCGTCGGTGGTGGGCCTGCTGCGGAAGCTGCGCTCCCGGGCCGGCCAGGCGCAGGCGGGCTCCGGGGCGGTGTTCGTCATGAACGAACAGGAGGTCTGGCGGTACAACCAGGGCCAGCCGGCGGTCCCGCTGACCGCCGTCTACCCCGCGGACGGGACACCCGTGTCCGACCATCCGTACCTGCTGCTGCATCCGGCGGGCACCGCGGCGGGGCGGCGCGCGGCCGCCGCGGGCCTGTTGCGTTTCCTGCGTGAGCCGGACTCACAGACGTGGCTGGTCAGCCAGGCGTTCCGCTCGGGCCTGGGGGCCGAGGGCGCCCCGTTCGTCCCCGCCAACGGGCTGCGGGCGGACGGCGTCACCGACCTCCTGCCGGCAACGGGTGCCACCACCCTCAGACGGCTCACCCAGGTCTGGGACTCCTTGCCGGTACCTGCCCGATGACAGGACGTCACAGACATCACAGACATCACAGCTGTGCCGCGTGGGCCGAGGGCGGGCGCCGATCGACGCGAGGGGGCCGCGGGCCTCGGCGTGAGGGTGCCGCGATGCCGGTACGGCCGGCCGTCCCAACAAAAAAAAGATCTTGTTCTGGATGTATATTGCTACGCTTGCTCCATGGCCACCAGCGCGCGGGCGGCGTCTGTCGCGGACCTCGCCTTCCTCCTGTCGCAGGCAAGCCACGCGCTGACCACGGAGCTGGCGGCCGGCCTCACCGAGCTCGGCATCTCACCGCGTGGCCATTACGTCCTGTCCAGTGCGATGTCGTGCGACCTGACCCAGGGCCAGGTTGCCGAGCTGTGCGCACTCGACAAGACCACGATGGTGGTGACGCTCGACGAGCTCGAGAAGGCGGGGCTCGTGCAGCGACGGCCGTCGAGCACGGACCGCCGGGCCCGGATCGTCTGGGTCACCGAGGAAGGCAGGCGAACGGCCGCCCGGGCCCACGAGATCGTGACGCGCATCTGCGACGACGTGCTCGCGGCGCTCCCGGCCCCTGAGCGCGACGCCTTCGTCGACGGGCTGGTGCGGCTCGTCCAGGGCCGGCTGTCCACGCCGGTGCAGTGTGAGCGGCCGGTACGGCGGCGCGAGCCCCGGCTCCATTAGTTCTGAAAGAAATCTTCCCGAACAAAACTATCTGGTACGGTCGCATCTGGCGCTCGTGAGCCCAGCCGGCCCCGGCGGCGCGATCATGCTTCTTCCGCGCCGCAACCGGTTCGGCTCCCGAGCCATCCCAAGTCCCCGAGCCGCCAGGAGGCGACCACATGACCGGGCCTGTCGCAGGCGACCGCATGACCGGGCGTGTCGCATCGGCCACCCGAACCGGCGACTCCCGCTGGCCGGCGCTCGTCGTCCTCTGCGTCGGGATGCTGATGATCATTCTGGATGGGGCGATCGTGAACGTGGCGTTGCCCGCCATCCAGAACGACCTCGGCTTCTCCCAGTCGGGCCTGGCCTGGGTCGTCAACGCTTATCTGATCGCCTTTGCCGGCCTGTTGCTCCTCGCCGGCCGGCTCGGCGACCTGATCGGCCGTAAGCGCGTCTTCATGGCCGGGCTGAGCGTGTTCACCGCGGCGTCCCTGCTGTGCGGCGTGGCTGGCAGCCAGGAGATGCTGATCATCGCACGGTTCGTCCAGGGCGTCGGCGGGGCCATGGCCTCCGCCGTGATCCTGGGCATGATCGTTACGATGTTCCCGCAGCCACGGGAGCAGGCCAGGGCGATCGGCGTCTACAGCTTCGTCGCATCCGCCGGCGCCTCGATCGGCCTGCTCGCCGGCGGTGCCCTCACCCAGGCCCTCAGCTGGCACTGGATCTTCTTCGTCAACATCCCCCTCGGGATCGTGACCGCCGTGCTGGCCGCACGCCTGCTCCAGGCCGAGCGCGGGATCGGGCTGCGCGCGGGAGCCGACATCGCGGGCGCGTTTCTCGTCACCGCGGCGCTGATGCTCGGTGTGTACACAATTGTCGCGGCGGCCGATCACGGCTGGGCCTCCACACGCACGCTCGGTTCCGGCGCCGTCGCGGCCGCCCTGCTCGCCGGGTTCGTCGTGCGCCAGGCGAGCGCGAGCAACCCGCTCCTGCCGTTGCGTATCTTCCGGTCGCGCAACGTCGTCGGGGCCAACCTCATCCAGATCCTGATGGTGGCCGGCATGTTCGGGATGTTCTTTCTCGGCGCGCTGTACCTGCAGCGGGTGCTCGGCTACGACCCGGTACGGACAGGCCTGGCGTTCCTGCCGGTCTCGCTGGGGATCGGGCTGCTCTCCCTCGGTTTCTCCACACAGCTGAACGCCCGTTTCGGCGAGCGTGCCGTGCTGGTGCCGGGCCTGGTCCTCAGCATGGCCGGGCTCGCGCTGGTCACCCGCGCACCTGTGGGCGGCAGCTATGCCACGGACGTCCTGCCGGCGATGCTGCTGCTCGGCGTCGGCGCGGGACTGTCCTTCCCGGCGCTGACGACACTGGCCATGTCCGCCGCCACGCCCGCCGACTCCGGGCTCGTCTCCGGCCTGGTCAACACGACGTTGCAGGCCGGCGGCGCGCTCGGCCTGGCGATCCTGGCCACGCTGTCGGCGTCGCGCACCGGACACCTGGCCGGGGCCGGGGAGAGCACCGCCGCGGCGCTGACCGGCGGCTACCACCTCGCGTTCGGCGTCGGTGCCGTTTTCGTGGCCGTCGCCGTCCTCATCGCGGCCACCGTCCTGCGCCCAGCGGCCGGGGCGACGTACGAGCCCGCGCCCGCCGACGAGCCTCCCGCCATGGACATCACCTACTTCGAGGGCGCGGCCGCCGCCGAGTAGTCAGCGATCGATTGCCGGCTACGGCTACCCAGCCCCGGTCAGGGCGCGGGCGGCGGCTGCGGCCACGGCCGGCGTGAGGTCCGGATGGTCCAGCGGCGGCAGCAGCTCCCCGGCCCGGGCGTGCGCGGCCAGTGCCTCCACCGCGGCCAGGCGGGCCGCCGGGGTGATTCGGCGCTGGGTGGTGATCGCCGCGGTGAGCAGGCCGGGAAGGGCGTGCAGCGGGCGGGGAGCCGTCGTGGCGGCGGCGAGCGGTGGCGGGGTCTCGGGGCGGGTCCGCAGCAGCGGGACGCCCGGCGGCGGGGCCATCAGCCCGATCAGGTCGATGATCAGATCGATGCCGTCGGCGAGCTGGTGCAGCGGGGCGGTGCCGTAGGGCACCGGGTCGTAGAAGGTGAGGTCACCGATACCGGCGGCGATCAGCAGGCCGGACAGATCCCCGCCGCGGCCCGGATCCACCAGGACGACCCGGGCCCGGCGCGGGTCGATGGAACGCAGCCGCAACGCATTGACGGCCGCGGCGGTGGCGGCGACGGCGAGGCCGTCGTTGACGCTGTCCAACAGCAGATGGGGGACGGTGTCGAGCGCGGCGCGGGCGGCGTGCACATGCTGGATGTGGGTGTGGACCAGGATGGTGGCGGCGAAACCGGGGGCGAGCATGCGCACGGCCGCGGCGAGGTCGTCCGGGCCGTGGGCGGCGATGGGCAGCGGGAAGACGTCGAGGCCGGTGGCCCGGTGCAGGTGGACCGCCTGGGACTCCACCGCGGGCAGGGCGGTCTCGGCCCGCAGCGGCTCGAAGTCGAGCACGGCACTGGCGTCGGTCACCAGGGCGACCCGGCGCGACCGACCGGTGTAGCGGTCGGTGTGCAGGGGGTGCTCGGCCAGATGGGTGATCACGCGGCGGTCCGCGTCGGCGTCCAGCAGCGCGACGTCGTGGCCGGTGGTGGTGACCGCACAGACCCGCTGGGCGAGCTTGCCGGTGGACGCGGCGAGGAAGACCAGGTCCTCGGTGTGCAGGAGGTCGGCGCCCAGCCGGTGGCGCAGGACGCCGCCCAGCCAGGTCAGGGTGTCCGCGCTGTCGGCGTCCAGGGTGATGTGGTGTACCTCGCCGGCGCCCGCCTCGTCCGCCTGGCAGGTGACGGCTCCCGGCGCGTCGGCGATGATCGTCTGGACCGCGGCCAGCGCCCGGGACGGTACCCGGATCTGGATGCTGTACGCCGGGTTGGCCCCGAGCGGGCTAGGAGTGATCACCGTGGTAGGGCGGAGCTCGTCTCGGCCTCGCGTAGCTCCGCCAGCAGTTCCTCACGCCCGGTCAGCATCTCGGTGAGGATCCGCCGCGCGGCCCGCATCAGCTCGGCCACGTCACCGCCGGCCAGCGCGTACACCACCGTCGAGCCGTCCCGGGTCGCCGTCACGATCCCGGACCTGCGTAGCACCGCCAGTTGCTGGGAGAGGTTCGACGGCTCCACCTCGATGGCCGCCAGCAGCTGGCGCACCGGAGCCGGCCCCTCCGCCAGCAGCTCGAGCACCCGAATCCGTACCGGATGCCCCAGCATGCGGAAGAACTCCGCTTTCGCCTGGTAGAGCGGAACCTGTACCCCCACCGGACTCCCTTCAAGCCCGTCCACCGCACCAGAACCTGTTGTTGACCGGCATCCGTTGTTGAAATTGAAGAACTTCGCAAGTGTACTGCCGGACGCCCGCATCCGCGCCGGGTTCGCCGGCCGCCCCCGAGGGGAGCCGCCCACCGGGGCGGTTGTGAGGCTACCCGTTCTGCCGCTCGGACATGACGGCGCGCAGCCGTTCGGCGTCCGCGTCGCCGAGGGCGAGGTGCCGGCGCGCCGCCTGGAGGCTGACCAGCTGGTAGCTGGCCGTGGCCGTGGCCATCGCGTCGCCGTCCAGGCTGAGGATTTCGGCACCGGCGTGGACGAGCCGGCGGCCGGGCCTGTCCTCGTCCTCGGTGCGGATCCGGGCCACGCAGTCGTAGGCCGTCCCGACGAGCAGCGGCAGGAGGTAGCGCACCTTCATGGTGGTGGTGAACGCCGTCAGACCGGTCCGCAGCACGATCAGGTTGCCCATGACCTCGTCGCAGACCACCCCGGTCAGGCCGCCGTGCACAACCCCCGGGTACGACTCGTGGGCCCGCCCGAAGCGGAAGCGGGCCTGTACCCCCTCCGGATGAGTCCGGATCCGTAGCTGCAGGCCCTGCTCGTTGTGTGGCGAGCAGCCGAAACAGCGGTAGTCCGGCACCGCCGACCAGGGGACCTCGACCGCCTCGCCGGGATGCTCGCCGGCCGGGAACTCCCCCGGCGGGCGGGGGATGTCGATATCGACGGGTACGTCACCGGCGGTGTCGGCGGTTGGCATCCTGAAATCTCCCCGTTCCCGTTCCCGTCGCCGTGGTCGCCTTTTTATGGTTGACGCCGGTGAGCAGGTTACCAGGAATCGCGCGGCGCGATCGGCCGGACGCGGGCCCGGGCGGGTGGCGGGGCAGGTGCCGGCGGCGGCCGGCGCGATTCACCGGGTTCTTTCGCGGAATTGACGGGGAATTCACCGCCACGTCGGCCGGCGGCGGCGCGGCCGTGATTTGTCGGGCTGTCCCCGACCGGCTTTTCTGGCCGGCGCCGGCACGGACCGGGGCGTCGATGGTGTGGCCCGGCCCGGGACGCTCTCGCC
>NZ_CEVIVD010000108.1:0-16174 GCF_982290655.1 Protofrankia sp. CiP1_Cm_nod3 | reverse complement strand
GGTGGGGTGGGGAAGACCGCGCTGGCGATCGAGTACCTGCACCGCTACGCAGCCGCGTTCGACCGGGTGGGCTGGGTGCCGGCGGAGAACCCCGACCTGCTCGGCAGCCATCTCGCCGACCTGGCCCCGGCCGTCGGCCTGCCGCGGGATACCGACCCGGCGGCGGTGGTCGCCGCGTGGGTGCGTCTGCCGCGGTCGCTGCTGGTGTTCGACAACGCCGACGACCCGACGACCCTCGAACAAAAGCTACGGTTCGCACCGGGGCCGGGCCGGCTGCTGGTGACCTCCCGCCGCACCGGCTGGCGCCGCCTCGGCCTGGTGCTGGACATCCCGATGCTGCCCCACGCCGAGGCGATGGCGATGCTCACCGGCCGTTTCCCGGACTTGGACGTGGCGGTCGCGGACCGGATCTGCGCGCTGCTGGGGGATCTGCCGCTGGCGGTGGAGCAGGCCGCCGGCTACCTCGACCAGACCGGCATGCCCGCGGCCGAGTACGCCGATCTGCTGGCGGAGCGGTTGGAGGACATGCTCGTCCGCGGGTCGGCGCCGGATCCGGTGGTGCGGGCGGAACGCACGGTTGCGACCCTGTGGGAACTGTCGATCGACAAGCTGCGGGAGACGCGGCCGGCGGCGGTGGCTCTGTTGGAGTTGTGGGCGTTCTGCGCCCCGGAGGCGATCCCGCTGGAACTGTTCACCACCACCCCGGACGCGCTCGGCCCCCGGGGACTGTTACGGGCCGCGACCGTCGACCGACTGGCGTGGGCGGAAACAGTGGGGGCGCTGGTCGGCTACCACCTGGCCGCCCGCGCGGGCGACACGGCCAGCGTGCATCGACTGATCCAGGCCGCCACCCGCGCCGCCCTGCCCACCGCGGAACGGACGGAGCGGGTCACAGCGCTGGTCGGGCTGTGCACCGCCGTCCTGCCCGAGGAAATCAGAAACAACCCGGCGGTGTGGCCGCGGTGGCAGCGGGCCCTGCCACACGTGCGCGCGGTTCTCGACCGGGCCGACGGCCTCAACCCGCCCCCGGATGGGCTGACCCGGTTGTACAACCGCGCCGCCAGCTACCTCGTCGAGCACGGCCAGCCCGGGCAGGCTATGGCCCTGCTCCAGCGTGCCCTGACCCTCGACGAGCGCCTCCTCGGTCCGGATCATCCCGACACCCTGACCTCCCGGAACAACCTCGCCTATGCCTACGAGTCGGCGGGGCGGGCGGCGGAGGCGATCGACCTATACGAGCGGACGCTGCCCGACATGCTGCGAATACTTGGTCCGGATCATCCCGACACCCTGACCTCCCGGAACAACCTCGTCCACGCTTACTGGTCGGCGGGGCGAGTGAAGGATGCGGTCAGCCTGTTTGAGCAGACCCTGGCCGATGCCCTACGGGTCCTCGACACCGATCACCCCGTGTGACCGTGATCAGGGGCAACCTTGTCGCTGTCAGGAACACCGTGACGGCAGACGCGGACGCCTCATGACGTCGCGGGATATCCGCGAGTTGTGTGGTGCTCTGATGACCGTGCGCGCTCCGGGGAACGGGTAATTCGTTATACGTGGCGGCCCGCTCGATGAGGTGAACGTGCGGACGGCCATCTGATCGTGTCCACAGACATGATAACGATCATGAATGCCGATGGCGGGATGGTGTTCCGCGTCGCGTCCGCGCGTGCCGCGTCCACGCGTGCGGGTCGCTGCCCGAGAACACGCTGATGCCGTCGCGTCCCCCTCGCATCCGTCGGATCCGGTATCCGAAAGCCCGGATCGGCCGCACCGACTCGACGGGCACCCCGCGTCCGCCGGAAAGCCGGGGCAGCTCAGGTGCCCCGCGCGCAGAAACATAGGACAGGTCGTCCTCGGCCCAGTGGGTGGGGGGGCCGCCTTCGGCTGGTCGGGTCAGGCGCCGACGGAGCCCGGCTGGTTTGTGGTGGGGCCGTTGGGTTCGGCGTAGTCGATGCGGAGCAGGCGGTCCGCCGTGTAGACGGCTGAGGTGACGCTGGCGAGTGCGCACTGGCGGCGGTCCGGGCGGTGCCAGAGTTTGTGGCCCTCCAGTGCGCGCCGGGCCGTCCACACCGGCAGCTGGTGGCTGACGAGCACCACCTCGCGGCCGGGGAAGGCGTCCCGCCACTCGGCCACGGCGGCGAGCATGCGTCCGGCGATCTCGGTGTAGGGCTCGCCCCAGGACGGCCGGAACGGATTGATCAGCACCCGCCACATCCGCGGGTAGCGGAGCAGGGCCGGGCCGGCTTCGAACGGCTTGCCCTCGAAGACGTTGCGGCTTTCGATCAGGCGGGGGTCGATCTCCACGCCGATGCCGAGGGCCTGCGCGAGGGGGGCCGCGGTCTGCCGGGCCCGTTCGAGCGGGCTCGCCACGACCGCGGCGATGTCACGCCCGGCCAGGAACTCCGCGGTGACCTTCGCCTGCCGCTGCCCCGCCTCGGACAGGACGAACCCGGGCAGCCGGCCGTAGAGAACCTTCTCCGGGTTGAACACCTCACCGTGGCGTACCAGGTGGACGGTGGTCAGCCCACCCGACGCGGACCGTCCCGGCGAGGCTGGTTCCGGCGAGGCTGGTCCCGACAGGAAGGAGCCTGGCGAGGACGGTTCCGGCGAGGACGGTTCCGGCGCTGGGGACAGGGGCCCGTCGACGGGGTCGGACGCGCCGGGCCGTGCGGATGTCATGGACGCTTCCCTCCAGCGCTCGTGGCCGGGACCGGTTCGGGCACGCCGGCGGCTGCCCGGGCCGCCGTCGGCGCGGCGGCCGCGATCCGTTCGACGGCCTCGTCATCATGCGCCGCCGAGACGAACCACGCCTCGTAGGCGGATGGTGGCAGATACACCCCGACGTCCAGCATGGCATGGAAAAACGCGGCGTACCGGGCGCTGGACTGCGTCCGCGCTCCAGCGTAGTCGACCACCGACGGCCCGTCGGTGAAGAAGAAGCTGAACAGTGAGCCGGCGCTGCTGGGCAGGTGCGGCACGCCCTGCTCGGTCAGCGCCGTCGAGATGATGCCGGCGACGTCGCCGGCGCGGGCGTCCACCGTGGCGTACACCTCGGACGTGCAGGCACGCAGGGTGGCCAGGCCGGCGGCGACCGCCAGCGGGTTGCCCGACAGCGTCCCGGCCTGGTAGACGGGGCCGACGGGCGCGAGGTGGGACATCACCTCGGCACGCCCGCCGAAGGCCGCCGCCGGCAGCCCACCGCCCATCACCTTGCCGAAGGTGAACAGGTCCGGGGCCCACCCCTCGACGGCGCCCTCCACCCCCCACCAGCCGGCCGGGCCGATCCGGAAGCCGGTCATGACCTCGTCCAGGACGAGCAGGGCACCGTGGACGTCGCACAGCCGCCGCAGCCCGGCGTTGAAACCCGGCAGCGGGGGGACGACGCCCATGTTCGCCGCGGCGGCCTCGGTGATGACGGCGGCGATCTGCCCGGGATGTTCGGCGAAGGCCTCGTCCACGGCGGTCAGGTCGTTGTAGGGCAGGACGATCGTGTCCGCCGCGGTGGCCGCGGTCACTCCCGGCGTGTCCGGCAGGCCGAGGGTGGCCACCCCCGAGCCGGCGGCGGCGAGCAGCGCGTCGACGTGACCGTGGTAGCAGCCGGCGAACTTTATGATTTTCGACCGTCCGGTGACGCCGCGGGCGAGCCGCAGCGCGCTCATGGTGGCCTCGGTCCCGGAGTTGACCAGCCGGACCTGCTCGATCGGCCCCACCCGGGAGACGATCTCCTCGGCCAATTCGACCTCGCCCGGGCTCGGCGTGCCGTAGCTCGTGCCCCGCGACGCGGCCACCCGCAGCGCCTCGACCACCGCCGGGTGGGCGTGCCCCAGGATCATCGGGCCCCAGGAGCAGACCAGGTCGACGTATCGGTGGCCGTCCGCGTCGGTGAGGTAGGCACCGTCCCCGGACACCATGAACCGTGGTGTGCCGCCAACCGCCCGGAACGCCCGAACCGGTGAGTTCACCCCACCGGGGATGATCCGCTGAGCTCGACGGAACAACTCCTCGGAGGCAGCGGCCCCGGACACGACTGACATGCCCCGATCCTCGCAGGTCAGCGCCGCCCCCCGCTGGCCCTGGTCCCCATCCCGGTTCCACCACCGGGGACGCCTGCGGCCGACCGCCGAGGAGCCGGGCCGGCGCGGTACAGGGGACGCCGGCCCCGGGGCCGCCGGTGGGCGGGGATGACCCAGCCGCCCACCGGCGTCCGTGACGCGGCACGCCCACCGGCCGCGCGCCTCATGCCGGCCGGCCGGCGCATCCGTGCCGCCAAGAAGCCAACAGGCCGACGCGGCCACACCGGTGAGAAGCCAGCGGCCACACCGGTGAGAAGCCAACAGACCGACGTATCCGCGCCGGCGCATGACCGACGGCCAGCGCGGACACGCTGAGAAATGGCCGACAGGCCGGCACACTCCACGTCGGCGGCGGCCAGCAGGCCGGTGGGCGGCTGACAGGCCGGCGCGGGGCGCGCCGCCGAGGGCCAGGGCCGATCCGAGGCCGATCCGAGGCCGAGAATGGTCAGGGGGCCAAGGAGTCAGGGGGCCAGAGGCCGGCACGGGTGCGCCGCCGAGCCCACCCGTGCCGGAGGTGTCACGACGCACTTCCGAGCATGACGCAGCGGGTCACGCAGCGCTCGTCGAGCGTCCGGCCCGGGGCATCCGCAATGGTCGGACCGCTGACGTCCCCGTCCACCAGACCCGTCCGCCAAGCCCGTCCACCGAACACGTCCGCCGAATCTGTCCGCCAAGCTCGTCTATAGAATCCGTCCGTCGGATCCGGTGTGGGACGACCGGGAATATCAGGACCTCCCGCGGCACCGGGCAGGAATTCCATCATGTCCTGGCTTCGCCGCGTCCTGGTTCCGTCATGTCCGGTGAATATCTCGCGAATCAGGACAGCGCTGTCGGCTCCGCCAGCCGCCCGGCCGGATTGACAGGCCGGCTTTTGTAACCGGACACTCGCAGTCGAGTAATCGGGGGCGGAGAACAGCACGGACGGAGAACGGTACGGACATGGCCCGTCGACGGATGGCAAACATGCTGGCCCTTGCTGTGCTCGGAATTCTCAACGAACGGCCCATGCACCCGTACGAGATGTCGACAACCATGCGCGAGCGGCACAAGGAAGACAGTATCAAGCTGACGTACGGCTCGCTCTACACGGTCGTGGACGCACTGGCTCACAACGGTTACATCACCGCCCGCGAAACCGTCCGTGACGGTCGACGGCCGGAACGGACCGTCTACGAGATCACGCCGGCCGGCCGGACCGAGCTCTACGACTGGATGTCCGAACTGGTCAGCACGCCGACAAAGGAGTATCTCCGCTTCGAGGCGGCGCTTTCCATGCTGGCGGTGCTCACACCGGAGGACACCGCGAGACTGCTCACCGAACGCCGCAACCGGCTCCTGCTCCAGATCGAGCACAGCCACGCGGGCGAGGCGCTGGCCGTCCGCAAGGGGCTCCCCCGGCTGTTCACCCTGGAAACCGAGTATTTCAGCGCCCTGGCCGAGGCCGAGCTGCGTTACGTGGACGAGCTCATCTCGGAGATCACCAACAGGACGTTGGACGGCATCCACATCTGGGACGCGATCCACACCCGCGGCGAGACCGATCCCGAGCGGATACGGGAGGCCGTGCTCAAGGCCCTGGAAGGCCAACGGCGACGCGACCGCGCTCCTCGCGCGCCCGGCATTCCCGCCGGGACCGGGGCTCCCGCGGAAACCGGGACTCCTGCCGGAACCAAGACTTCCGCCGGGAGCCGGATTCCGGCCGGAACCAGCATTCCCGCCGGAACCGTAATTCTCGCCGGGAGCCGGACTCATCCCGTGCCCGGAACTCCCGGCGGGCCCGCGCCGCCCGCCGGATCCGGGATTCCCGGCGGATCGGCAGAGCCCGGCCAGGAGCCGCGGAAGCAGGTATGGGAGCCGGTCCGGAAAATCCGGGAGATCCGGGAGCCAGTCCGGCAGGCTCAACGGAAACCCCCGGGCAGCGGCCCGGCGCCCTGCCCGGAAAATACCGCCGGAAAAAAAGAAGAGTAATGCGGACAAGGGGGGATCTGATGACCGCACACCCGGCTCCGGAATCCGCCGGGCAGCCACCCGGCATCGCCACCACACTACTGCCTGGAACATCCGGGACCGCCAAGCGGACCACGGCCACGAAAACAGCGGGAACAGCGGCCGCGACGACAGCCACGGCAACGGCGACAGCCACGGGAACGGCGACAGCAGCGGCGGCCACGCTGACGCGGCCTGGCGGTGCCGCCGGAACGGCCACGGACGCGGCCGTCTTCCGGAGCACCGTACACACCACGGACCCGGGCGAACATTTCACGATTCAGGCGGAAAAGCTGGTGAAAACCTACCGCGGGGGCGTGCGTGCGCTGTCCGGCCTGAGCTTCGGTGTCGCACCCGCGACAGTGTTCGGCCTGCTGGGGCCGAACGGCGCCGGCAAATCCACGACAGTGAAGATCCTGACCACGCTGTCACGCCCGGACTCGGGGACGGTCAGCGTGGCCGGGATCGACGTCCTCGCACATCCCGAGCAGGTCCGGCAGCGCATCGGCGTGGTCGCCCAGCGGTCCGGCATCGACCTGGAGGCCACCGGTCGCGAGAACCTCGCACTCGCCGCCCGCCTGCACGGCCTGCCCCGCTCCATGCTGATCGACCGGGTCACCGAGCTGCTCGACCAGTTCGAGCTGACGGCGGCCGCGGACCGGCCGGCGCGCACCTACTCCGGTGGCATGCTGCGCAAGCTCGACGTGGCGGTAGGCCTGATCCACCAGCCCAGCGTGCTCTTCCTCGACGAGCCCACCACCGGCCTGGACCCGCAGGCACGCGCCCAGATGTGGGACGAGATCGGTTCGCTCGCGGCGGACGGCCTGACGATCCTGCTCACCACGCACTACCTCGAGGAGGCGGACCGGCTCGCCTCCCTCGTGGCGATCATCGACGGCGGGCGCATCCTCGTCCAGGGCAGTCCTGACGCGCTCAAGAGCGAACTGAAAGGTGACGCCGTCCACCTTGAGCTCGCCGCCGTCCCGGCCGCCGTGGTCGTGGAGACAGTGACCGCGGCCCTCGACCAGGTCCCGGGCGTCACCGAGACCACGGTGAACGGCCGGGAGGTGCACGCCCGGGTCACCCATGGCGCTTCGTCGCTGCCTGCCGTGTTCGCGGCTCTCGACCGGGTGGACGTCGCGGTGGTCGCGGCGACGATCGCCCGGCCGTCCCTGGACGACGTCTACCTGCGTCACGTGGGCCGCCGGTTCACCGCCGACGCAGGGCCCGGAGCGGATGCCGGCCCCGTCCCGGACAGTCTCCAGGACGACAGGCCCCAGGACGGGGCTGCCCAGCCCAACGCTGTTCCGGACAAGGGGGTGGCCTGATGGCAGGCCTCACTGACACCGGCACGACCACCGACACCACCGACACCACCGACACCACCGACACGGTCGACACCACCGACACGGTCGACACCGCCGGCCCTGGCGCCAAAGCCGCCGCCCCGGCCAGCCCTGGCACCGCGATCGCCCCGGCCGGTGGCGCCGCCAGAGGTGACATCCCGACCAGTCCAGGGAGCACGACCGGCACCCCGGCCGGCGCGGCCGCACGAGCCCGCGTTCCGGCCGTCCCGGCTGCTCCGGTTGACATCACGAGGATCCCGGAGCCACAGCCGCTGCCGGCTGCCGAGCGGAGCGGGTTCACCGCCTCGGCAGCCAGCCAGCTGCGCTGGCTGACCGTCCGTCACCTGCGCGCGATGCTACGCCAGCCCGCCTACCTGGCGATCACGATCGTGCAGGCGGTGGTATGGCTGCCCCTGTTCGGATCGTTGTTCCGCCGGGTTGTGGATGTCCCCGGCTTTGGCGGCGGCTCCTATTTTGACTTTCTCACGCCCGGTGTGGTGGTGATGAGCGCGCTGTTCTCGGCGGGCTGGTCCGGGATGAACGTCATCATCGAGATCGACCGTGGTGTGACGGACCGGATGCTGACCCTGCCGGTCCGACGCGGTGCCCTGATCGGCAGCAGACTTGTCTTCCAGGTGCTGATTACCATCATCCAGTCGGTGATCATCATATTGCTCGGCTGGGCGATCGGAGCCCGCTACCACAACGGGCTGGTGGGCCCGGCCGTCCTGCTCGCCGGTGCCGCGCTGGTCGCGCTCATCGTGGCGGCCCTGTCCTACGGGCTCGCCCTGATCGTGCGCAGGGAGGAGGTGCTGATCGCGGCGGTGAACTTCTGCGTCCTGCCGCTGACGTTCCTGTCATCCGCGATCATGGCGAAGGAGCTCATGCCGGGCTGGATGCGGGTTGTCGCCTGGTTCAACCCGGTGGACTGGGCGGTGACCGCCGTCCGCGAGGCCGGGTCGGTCGACCCGGACTGGCTGTCGATCAGCCTCCACCTGCTCGGCCTCACCGCCCTGGCGGTGCTGGCTGGCAAGTTCGCCACCCGCGCCTTCGGCATCTACCACCGCTCCCTGTAGGAGCACGAAATCTCCCGGCGAAAGCATGAGAGCGAGGGATTATAATGCGGTGCTGGCGGCCGTTTTCGCGTTCGATTCCTCGGTCAGGTGAACACCGGTTCCCAATAAGGCGATACCTGCTGTGATCCGTGGCTCTTTCGCGTGCGCCGGCCCGGTGGAGCCGGCGCACGCGAAGGACTCGGTACACCCCGACCCGGCCGGCGACCGACGCTGTCCGGCCTCCGTCGTCATGGGGCGGATTCAAGCGATCTTCTGAAACCTCCTGCGAATCGTCGAGCATGCCTGTTGTTCTCTCCAGGAAAGCATCCATGGAGCTCTCCCGGACATAGCCGTCGACGCCCCTCGGCCAGAATGCACAGTATCGGAGTACCACCTCGCGGTCATCCATCCGAATATGATCACGAAAACGTCCGCCAGTGGCTCTATCGAACTCTGGAAACTCTGGAGTGTGCGTGCACTGCTTGAGGAACTTCGACTGCGCTTCCTGCTCATGCAGTGCCGGATCTCCTGAGCATTGAGCGGCGTACCACCTGTGTTAATCCGCTTGAAGATGTCGTACTTGACATCTGGTGGAGTGGTCGGATCAATGACATGGACGACGATCTGCGCATTGTTTATCCGACGCCGGAGAGCCGGTGCCAGCTCCTCGAAACGTTTCTTCTCAGCCGAACCAAGATACTCCAGATCGGTCAGCGCGAACGCCTGCTGCCGCCCCCGTACATAACTGTGCACGGCGGACAGCCGCTGTAGACCGTCGACGACGCGCATCATACCGCTGGTGTCCTCGGCAAAATAAAATGCCGGTAGCGGGATCTGCAGCAGGATCGATTCGATGAGACGCGATTTCTGGCGGGCCTTCCAGACCTTGTTCCGCTGGAAGTCGGGCGCCAGCTCCAGATCACCGTCGTCGATCAGATCGAGGATGTTGCGGAGGGAGAACTGTTTCGTACCGACCCGGATGTCATCCGGATCCCAGGGCCTGGCGATACCCGGCTGCTCGCCATCGAACTCGGCCTCGACACCGGTTGCCATGTTGTCGAAGTACTCTTCACGGACGTCGATGCCGTCCTCCGCCATGTCGACGCATCCTCCGTCCATACGGGTCCGACGCCGATCGTATGGGACATGGCAACACGGGACTCGCCCACGCCGGGTCCCGCCGGTTGGCCCGCTTCACATGGGCCGGCTACCTCAAACCGGCGCAAACGCCCGGCCGGTCAGGCTTCCTGGAGGGCGGCGCCCAGGTTGCGCAGGCCCTGCCGGTGGCTGCGGTAGGCGATCGTGTGCCCGACGGCCACGACGGCCGCGACCGGCCACTCGATGATCCCGAGCAGACCGAGCGCCACCAGACCGGCGAAGTAGCCGAGTTGCTCGGACGGCAGCAGCTCGTAGCGCCGACCGTCGATGTCGACGGTGACGACACCGTGCTGGACGGCGCGTTCGGCCGCTTCCCGGATGTTTCCCATCTTCTTGGTCGATACCGGTGTCAGAACCACGTCCGCCTCCCGCCCGGCTGTTCCGCCGCGCTGCCGTTCCGTCCCGACCGGCCCCCGCCGGTCTTTGCCGTACTGCTTCTCACGGCTTCTTCCTGCCCGGAAACACCGCGAACAGGCAGCGGAACGGACCTGCGCGGACGGACGGACAGACGCGCGGACGGGGAGCTCACACGGGGTGGATGTCGACCTTCGTCCCGTGGGCTTCGGCCAGGGCGCGCAGATCCGGTGTGTCGCTGGTCAGGATCGAACGGTCCGTCGAGGCCGCGTTCAGCACGACCGCGGCGTCGACGATGTCGCTGCTTCCCGCCCGGGCCAGCAGCGCGCCGACGGCCCGCGCGGTCTCCTCGGACAGCGGTTCGACGTCACAGCCCTTCAGCAGGCGGGACAGCAACGGCTGTGGACCGCCTCGCCATGCCTGCGCCAGCACGGGCGCGGGAATGACCGGACGGACTTCCCGTTCCAGGATTCGCCGGTGCAGCGCCCACATCGCACGATCACCGGCTTCAGCCGCCAGGAGCGCACCGGTGTCGTACGTGACCCCTCCTTCGTCCTGCGCCATCAGGGCTTCCTCCCGACTCCGAGACGGTCGAGGATCTCGTCGGCACGCCGCAGCGCATCCTCGGGGATGGGGCCGTGTTCGGCCTCGTATTCGCGGACGGCGGCGAGACCTTCCTGGATGCCGATGTGATGGTCGATCAGACGGGAGATCCAGGACGACAGGCTCACGCCCTCGGCTGCCGCCGCTGCCCGCGCGGCGGTGAGGACACGTTCGTCCAGGGAGACGGACACCTTTGCGACGGCCATGCCATCACCATAGTCGATCTGTTCGTACCATCGGTACGAACACGCGACCGGGATCTCGTGGACCGGCCGCTCCATGAGCAGGGTCACTGCGCACCTTCCTCCATACCTCGACAGATCTTGCTGTAAAGCAAGAGTACCGCCTGAAGCGGGCGGATCAGTACGTACCGCACACTGGAGACCACATACCGAGACCACAGAATCGTCAGGACGTCGGCGATGCGACAGAAGCGGCCTGCGACAACGGAGGCGACGCGGGGCAGGCGGGACCTGCGAGGGTAAACGCGGGCGGTGTGGGTCAGCGCAGGCGGTGGGCGACTTCCGTCGCCCAGTAGGTCAGGATGATGTCCGCGCCTGCCCGGCGGATGGCGGTGAGCGTCTCGGTGATGGCGCGCTCGCGGTCGATCCAGCCGCTGGCCGCCGCCGCCTCCACCATCGCGTACTCGCCCGAGACCTGGTAGGCGGCGACCGGCACGTCCACGGCGTCGGCGACCGCCCGCAGCACGTCGAGGTAGGCCAGCGCCGGCTTCACCATCACGGCGTCGGCGCCCTCGGCGAGGTCGAGGGCGACCTCACGCAGGGCCTCGCCGACGGAACGGGCCGGATCCTGCTGGTAGCCGGCGCGGTCGCCGAAGCGCGGCGCGCACTCGGCCGCGTCCCGGAACGGGCCGTAGAACGCCGACGCGTACTTCGCCGAGTAGGCGAGGACCGGGACGTGGGAGAAGCCGCCGCCGTCGAGCGCCGCCCGGATCGCGCCGACCTGCCCGTCCATCATCCCGCTCGGCGCCACCACGTGGGCGCCGGCGCGGGCCTGCGCCAGGGCGATCGACGCGTAGCGGGCCAGGGTGGCGTCGTTGTCGACCTCGCCGTCCTCGGTCAGCAGGCCGCAGTGGCCGTGGTCGGTGTACTCGTCCAGGCAGAGGTCCGTCATGATCACCATGTCGTCGCCGATCTCGGTGACCAGGTCGGCCAGGGCGAGCTGCACGATGCCGGACGGGTCGTCCGCGGCCGAGCCGCGCCCGTCCTTGTGCGCGGGCACGCCGAAAAGGATCAGGCCGCCGACGCCGGCGCGGGCCGCCTCCACCGCGGCCTTGCGCAACGACTCCCGGGTGTGCTGGACGACTCCGGGCATCGAGGCGATCGGCGCGGGGGCGTCGATGCCCTCCTTGACGAACAGCGGCAACACAAGATCCGCGGGATGCAGCCGGACGTCGGCCACCAGCCGGCGCAATGGTGCCCCGCGGCGCAGTCGACGGGGCCGGGCCAGCGGGAATCCCACGCCCCCACCGGGGGTGGCACCCAGGGCAGTGGCACCCAGGGCGCCAGCCCCGGGTAACGGCGGACGCGGGGCGGCCGGCCCCGCCGTGCTCGCACCGGCGGTGACGCGCGGCGGCACGCTCACCGCCGGGAACCGCGCCGGGGCTTGGGCAGCCGGGCCGCGAGCGGGCCGACCTTGCCCAGCTCCTCCCGGTGCTCGGCGGCGAAGTCGGCCAGCGCCTGCACCAGCGACGGGATCGACGCCTCGGACGCCTGGACGTCCACGCGCAGGCCCAGCTCGACCGCGGTGGCCGCGGTCTGCGGGCCGATCACCGCGATCACCGTGGTCTCGTGCGGCTTGCCGGCGATCCCGACCAGGTTGCGCACGGTCGAGGAGGAGGTGAACACCACCGCGTCCACCCGGCCGCCCTTGAGCGCCTCCCGGATCGGGGCCGGCGGCGGCGCGGCCCGCACCGTGCGGTACGCGGTGACGTCGTCGACGTTCCAGCCGCGCTCCTTCAGGCCGGCCACCAGGGTCTCGGTGGCGATGTCGGCCCGGGGCAGCAGCACCCGGTCGAGCGGGTCGAACACGTCGTCATAGTCGGGCCAGTCGGCGAGCAGGCCCTCGCTGGACTGCTGGCCGGAGGGGACGAGGTCGGGGCGGATGCCGAAGGCGCGCAGGGCGTCCGCGGTCGCCTCGCCGATCGCGGCCACCTTGACGCCGGCGAACGCCCGCGCGTCCAGGCTGCGCTCCTCGACCTTCTCCTGGACGGCCCGGACCGCGTTGACCGAGGTGAAGGCCACCCACTGGTAGCGCCCGGACACCAGGCCGGTGATCGCGCGTTCCATGGGGGCGGCCGTCCGCGGCGGCTCCACCGCGATCGTGGGCACCTCCAGCGGGCTCGCGCCGTGCGAGCGCAGCAGATCCGACAGGATCGCCGCCTGCTCCTTCGTCCGGGGCACCAGCACCGTCCAGCCGAACAGCGCGCGCGACTCCCACCAGGACAGCTTGTTACGAGCTGTGACCGCGACCCCGATGGACATCACCACGCAGGGGGCGTTCGCGACGACGGGCGCGGCGTCGGCCTCGATCCGGTCCAGGGTGGAGGTGACCGTGCGCTGGTCAGTGGTGGTGCCGTCCACCGTCACCGACACGGGGGTGTCGCCGGCCCGGCCGTGCTCGACCAGCGCCGCCGCGACCTTGCCGACCTCGTTGGAGACCGCCGTCACCACAAGGGTGCCGGGTGCCTGGGCCAGCGCCGCCCAGTCGAGGTCCGAGCCGGAGCCGCCGACGTCCAGGCTTCCGCTCCCGGCGAGCCCGCCGAGCCCCAGCGAGGAGCCCAGCGGCGAGGCCGCGAGACCCGCGCCGAGCCCGGACCCGCCCAGCCCGGACCCGCCCAGCCCTGGGCCGCCCAGCCCGGGACCACCAAGACCGGAGCCGGAGCTGCCGAGGCTGGAGAGGCCACGTCCACCGAGGCGGCCCGCCCCGAAGGACGGGGCGCCCAGCCCCGTGGTGGGCGTCTCCGCCACCGGGGCCACGGTGGGCCGCACCCCGCTGGCGGAGAAGACCCCCTGGGTGCTCGCGAAGGTGACCGGCAGGCCGGTGGCGATCCCGGAATAGGTGGCGACCGCCGCGCCGGTCGGAATCCCCGGCACGACCCGGAAGGGAATCTTCGCCTTGGCGAGTGCCTGCGCGTCGGCGGTGCCGATTCCGGTCAGCCACGGATCCGAGGAGTACAGGCGTACGACCCGCTCACCGGCACGGGCCCGGGTGACGACGACGGTGGTCGCCGCGGTCGCGTCCAGGACTGGTTTTGCCACGTCGGTATCGCCGATCCGCAGCACCTCGCCGGGCAGCTTGGCGACAATCTCCGGGGCGACGTCCGGATCGACGATTACCGAATCGGCCCCGGCCAGCGTCTCGGCGGCGAGAACTGTCAACAAACCGGGGTCGCGTGGGCCTGCTCCAACGAGGGCGACCGGGGTCAGAGGCTTCTTTGTGCGGCGGGTGGCCATGATCAGCGATTTCCCATCAGCGTCTGTGCTCCGGCGGACAACATCGTGTCCGCGAGGCGCTCTCCCAGCGCCCCCGGGTAAGTCGGCGGACCCGGTGATCCCGCGCCGGAGAACACGCTCCCTCTCCGGCAACGCGACCACGGCCCGTGGTCGAATGGCACCGGCGCCCGATGTTCCGGTGGACGCCATCGCGACCTCGGCGAAGGCGCCGACCAGCGCACCGCGACCGGCCTCAATGGCCGCCGGGTAGGCACGCTCGGCAACAACAGCAGCCCGCGATGGTGGACCGTCCAGTACAAACCGTAGCAGCCCGCGGGGAGTTGCCTGTCGTCGGTACAGTCCGCGCGCTCGAACCTGGGCTTCGACGCGTCCTGCTCACCTACGTGTTCGACTGCCAGCGCCTCCCTCCCGTCACCTCGCCGGACCTCTGCCCGGACGTCGCCATCTTGTTGAACGCTCCCGCCCGCGACATCCCGCCCACGGGACGGGACAACTCCGGCGCCTGTCGACAGGCTCTGCCGGATCCACAGCCCCGGGCAGCTCGTACACTGCTTCGCGACGCGCCGCCGAACCCTGCCCGCTGATCCAACAGCCCGCTGATCCAATGCGTCTATCGGCGCGGCCCTTATCCGAGTATCGACGTTACCTCGTATCGGCAGGATATTCAGTCCCGGACCGGGTTTGTGCCGCTGCGTCATCCACCGGGCCACCCGTTGGGCCTCGTATTGCGGCCGCCGGACGACGCGTCCGCGCCGGCCGCGGCCGGCCGCTAGGGCACCTCCGGCAGATCGGGTAACGAGACCACCGCGGGAGTCTCCCGCGGCAGATCGAACAGCTCCCGCAACGCCTCGGCGTAGGAATCACCGCCGGGGGCGGCGGCGAGCTGCTGGACCCGCACCGTCGGCGCGTGCAGGATCTTGTCCGCCACCCGGCGCACCGCCCCCTCGACCACGGCCCAGTCGCGCGCGTCGAGGTCGGGCAGCCGGGTGTGCAGCCGCAGGAGCTCCTCCCGGACGACGGCGGCGGCCTGGGCCCGCAGCGCCACCACCGTCGGGGCGACCCGGTGCGCGCGGCGGCGGTCGAGATAGGCGCTGACCTCGGAGGCCACCAGAGTCCGCACCGACTCGACGTCGCTGACCGCCTGCTGGCCCTCAAGGGCCGTCCGCAGCGTGTCGAGATCGATAAGGGTGACGCCGGGCAGTTCGCGGACGGCCACGTCGACGTCCCGCGGGAGCGCGAGGTCGAGCAGCACCAGTGGCCGGCCGCCGCGGCGGGCCAGCGCGTCGGCCACCACGCCCCGGGTCAGGACCAGCCCGGACGCGCCGGTCGAGGAGATCACCAGGTCGGCCCGGCCCAGCTCGCCCGCCAGGTGCGTGAGCGGAATCACTTCGGCACCGTAGGTGTCGGCGATCCGGTGGGCCCGCGCCGCGGTACGGTTCGCGACGACGAGGTCGGTCGCGCCGGCCCGCCGTACGACCGCCGCGGCCAGCGCCCCCACCGCCCCCGCGCCCACAAGCAGGACGCGTCGGCCGGCCAGCGCGCCGTCGGCGGGCGTGTTGCCGGCGGGTGCGCTCCCGGGTAAGGGGTCGGCCGCGTCGGCGGGCGGCGGCCCCCACTCGGCCGCGACCAGCCGTACCCCGACGGAGACGATCGACGCCCCGGCGGTGCCGATCGCGGTTTCGCTGTGCGCCCGTTTACCGACCCGCAGGGCCGTCTGGAACAGGCCCTCGAGGGTGGCGCCGACGCTCGCCTCGGCCTGGGCCACGCGTAGGGCCGACCGGACCTGGCCGAGGATCTGCGCCTCCCCCACCAGCATGGAGTCGAGCCCGCAGACGACCGAGAACAGGTGGCCGACGGCCCGTGCCTCGTGGTGGACGTACAGGTGCGGGGCGAGATCCGCCAGCTGGGTGCCGGTGATCCGGGTGAGCTGGTCGGAGACGTCGGCGACGCCGCCGTGGAAGGTCTCCACCTCGGCGTAGATCTCGGTGCGGTTACATGTCGAGAGCACCACGCTCTCCGCGACGGATCCGGCCTGCGACAGGTCGTACAGGACCTTCGGGACGTCGTCGTCCGGCACCGCGGCCTTCTCCAGGGTGGACGTGGGCGCGCTGCGGTGGTTG
>NZ_CEVIVD010000107.1:9754-16287 GCF_982290655.1 Protofrankia sp. CiP1_Cm_nod3 | reverse complement strand
CTCCGGCGGCGGGGAGCCCGGCGGCTTCTTCGGGGCAGGTGGCGGCGGCGGGAGCGGGTATGCGACGCCAGCGGCGACCAACGTCTCCCTCATCCCGGGCGTCAGCCACGGCAGCGGCAAAGCGATCATCTCGTTCCGGTACGAAACCACGATCACGCTGACTCCGAGTACGTCCACCCCGCTGTTCGGGCACGCCGTCGCCGTCACCGCCACCGTAGGCCCCGCCTACCCGGCCGCGGGCGTCCTGACCGGCACGATCACATTCTCGGACGGGACAACACCCCTGGCCACCGTGCCGGTCAGCGGTGGTCAGGCCAGCTTCAGCACCGGCGCGCTCCAGCCCGGATCCCATCCGGTCACCGCCAGCTACAGCGGAGACCCGCGCTTCGCGCCGAGCACCACGGCAGGACCCACCGGGATCACCGTCGGATTCAGCCAGCCGTGCACGACGACACCACACCACGGTCCTCTGATCGTGGCCACCGGCCGGTCGCTGTGCATAGGAGCCGGCGGCCAGCAGGACGGGCCGATCACCATACAGCCCGGTGGAGCCCTGGCCGTGCTGGGCGCCGAGGTCACCGGCCCCCTGTCCGCCAGCGGTGCCGTCGCGGTCACCGTCTGCCGGTCGACGCTGGCCGGGCCGGTCACCATCCGGACGAGCAGCGGCTACGTCCTGATCGGCGCTGATCACGACGATGTGACGGCCTGCATGGGCAACACCATCCAGGGCCCGCTGGTCCTGGAGGCCAACAGCGGAGGTCTCGAAGCCTCGGCCAACACGGTCACGGGACCGGCGCGGATCACTGCCAACAGCGGCAGCGGCCTGCTACCGGAGGACGCTGTGCCCGCATTCGAGGCCAACCATGTCACCGGCCCCCTGAGCTGCGGCGGCAACGAACCAGAACTGCGGCAGACCGGCAACATCGTGGACGGGCCGCGATCCGGGCAATGCCGATAGAGGCGTTTGCGCGGCAGGCTGTTTCTGTGCGACAGACCGCTATTGCGTCGTCAATGGCGCCTGGTAGGCACTGAGAAGTCCGCCGAGGTTGGCAACGCCTCGGCGGACCGTCCTGCGCCTCGATTCCGCCGAGCCACTGGTCGAAACTCGCGGGAGCAGCCGATCAGCGTCAGCTCGGTATAGCCCCAAGTTCATACTTTTGCTTGTATGCATACGTTCGTGTGATCTCTGATGCCTGTCGGCTCCCGCTCCGGCCTGGCGTCCGGTGGGACGTCGGGACTGTCGATTATCTGTATGACGACCGTCCGTACGGCTAGCCGGTCGAGAGGACCCAGCCATTCCAGAGATCGACTCGGCCGACGCCGGTCAGCAGCACGACGCCGACGCCTATGAAGACGAGCCCCGACGCGACCGGGAACGGGAGGAAAAGGATGCTCCGGAATCCCTGGAAGAAATCCGGGACGACGACGTGGCCCAGGCCGTGCGGCCGGACAGGATACGGATGCGGGCGCCTACGTCGTGCTGAATCCCCACCGGGTGCAGCAGCCGCTCGACCCGGCGGTCGCCGTTCCGAGTGACGAAATCAACCGTCGGGGTGTGGCGAGTGTAACGATCGGGATCTTCGTCGACGTCGACGTCGACGTCGACCACGGTCCCGGTCGTGTAGTGCCCCCGTATCCGGAGCCGGACGCGTTCCAGCGAGGCCCTCGCGCCGGCGATCGGCGCCCGCATCCGCTGCCCGTCACGTCAGCCCGACCATTTGCGATCTTCATAAAACACAACTAACACACATAAAACACAAAAGTCGAACTGGAGAACTAGTACGAAATGACTGGAAAGCGGGAATATCTCATGGATATTAGTTACTAGTAGTGCCGATGCTTTCGTAACTCACAGTTAGCAATTGATCGCTTGAGGGCGTGTCGAGCGCTGGGTGGCCGGCGTCCTCCGAAGCCCTGGTGAGTTGTCTCGCTATGACTTTCGGGTGCCGTCGCGGGCATGCCCGGTGAACGCCCCCGCCTGCCGGCCGGCCCGGAATGGCCGCGCCACGGGCCCGCATGCCGGTCGCCGCCGATGCGGCGGGGGAATCGGTTGAATGATCGCGTTCCGATGGCCGGCCGAGCTGGCCGCGACGCGTTGCCCGGAGATGTTTCCTGTCCCGGCCCCATCGTCCTTTACTGTCCGTAACCGACAAGATCGGTCAGCGGACTAGACGGGCCACCTTCCGGGCCAGTCCTCGAGTAGTTCCGCAAAGTGCTTGCCGCCCGTGGCTCCGATGGAGGAGGCTGCCGATGCGCGGCCACGCGCTTACCGACAGCGAACAAAGCGCATGTCGCCGAACGGCGCGACATGACGGGGGGTCCACGGGTATGAAGCTGCTGACCGCGCGATCATCCGGACGGATGGAGGGCGGGGATCATCCGTATGCGTTCCTGGAGATCTGACCGGGCCGCTGGCCCGGGCGCGTCTCCAACGCCGGTACCGCGGCCGTAGGGATGCCACGAGAATCCCCGCCACTGTCTTTCCCACGTTCGGTGGGAGCCCTCGGAAAAGATGACACGGCGCTGTCGGAGCGGCGCCGGCGCCGCCGCGGGCCAGAAGTTCTCGGGAAAGTACCGGAACAGCCCTGACGAATCCGGCCGGCCGTCCCGCGCACCCCGCGGGGACACCGACCGGACAGCGCATCGGTTAAGGGCACGGCGTACCGCCGGTGCCCGGTTGCCCCGATCCCTGGAAGAACCACAGAGAGGTGGAGCCCGCATGACCGAGCCCGTATCGACCGGCCCCGGCGTGACCGGTGAGGACCCCCGGCTGAGCCTGAGCACGGCGGCCGCGCGCAATCTCGCGACGACCACCAAGTCCGTCCCCCAGATGCAGGAGATCACCTCCCGGTGGCTGCTGCGCGTGCTGCCCTGGGTCCAGACGGCCGGCGGCGTCTACCGGGTCAACCGGCGGTTGACCTACATACTCGGCGACGGGCTCATCACGTTCACCTCCACCGGATCCGAGGTGCGAGTGGTGCCCGGTGAGCTCGCCGAGCTGCCCGCCCTGCGGGGCTTCGACGGCGACGCGCTCACCGCTCTCGCCGACCGCTTCGCCCAGCGGGAGTACGCACCGGGCGACGCCCTGGTGGAGACGGGCGCGCCGGCCGACGCGGTGTTCCTCGTCGCCCACGGCAAGATCGGAAAATTCGGCCCGGGCGAGTACGGTGACGAGCGCTCCCTCGGGGTGCTTGCCGACGGCGAGTACTTCGGTGACGAGGTCCTCGTCGAGCCGGACCTGACCTGGGAGTACACCGCCCGCGCCCTGACCGCCGCCACCGTGCTCGTGCTCACCCGCGAGCAGTTCGCCGAGGTCGTCGAGCGGGACGCCGCGCTGCGCGGGCACCTGGCGGACTACCGCTCCCGCCCGCAGCCGCCGCGCAACCGGCAGGGCGAGGCGGAGATCGCGATCGCGGCCGGGCACAGCGGCGAGCCGGACCTGCCGGGCACGTTCGTCGACTACGAGCTGGCCCCGCGGGAGTACGAGCTCAGCGTCGCCCAGACGGTGCTGCGCATCCACAGCCGGGTGGCCGACCTGTACAACGAGCCGATCAACCAGCTGGAGCAGCAGCTGCGGCTCACCGTCGAGGCACTGCGCGAACGCCAGGAGCACGAGCTGGTCAACAATCCCGACTTCGGCCTGCTGCACAACGCCGACCTGCGCCAGCGCATTCACACCCGCTCCGGCCCGCCGACCCCGGACGACTTCGACGAGCTGCTCAGCCGGCGGCGCAGCACACACTTCCTGCTTGCCCACCCCCGGACGATCGCGGCCTTCGGCCGGGAGTGCACCGCGCGGGGAATCTACCCGGCGACCGTCCTGTTCCACGACCAGCACGTGCCGGCCTGGCGTGGCGTCCCCCTCCTGCCGCTGAACAAGATTCCGGTCAGCGCCACGGGAACGACCTCCGTCATCGCGCTGCGGACCGGGGAGGAGAACCAGGGTGTGATCGGCCTGCACCACACCGGCCTCGCCGACGAATACGAGCCGGGGCTGTCCGTCCGGTTCATGGGCATCAACGAGAAGGCAATCATCTCGTATCTGGTGACGACCTACTTCTCCGCCGCCGTCCTCGTCCCGGACGCGCTCGGAATCCTGGAGAGCGTCGAGATCGGGCGCTGAGCCCACCCGCCGGCGTGTCGCCGCGGCCAGCGCGCCGCGGCGACACGCCGGTATTCGGTGACGCATTCCGGGCGTGACCGCCCGCACCAGTGGCAGAGAAGGGTTTCCCGGAGAATCATGCAGCCTTTCACCCTCCCCGAGTTCTACGTGCCCTATCCGGCGCGCCTGAGCCCCCATCTGGACGCCGCCCGGGAGCACAGCCGGGCGTGGGCCCGGGCCATGGAGATGATCGACCCGCCCGAGGGCGGGACCGCGATCTGGACCGAGCGGGACCTCGACGCCCACGACTACGCCCTGCTGTGTGCCTACACCCATCCCGACGCCACCGCCGAGCGGCTGAACCTCGTCACCGACTGGTACGTGTGGGTCTTCTACTTCGACGACTACTTCCTGGAGCTCTACAAGCGGACGCACGACATGGCGGGCGGGCGGGCCCATCTCGACCGGCTGCCCGCCTTCATGCCGGTCGACGGCGAGATCACCGAGGAGCCGACGAACCCGGTCGAGCGCGGGCTCGCGGACCTGTGGACGCGGACCGTGCCCGCCAGGTCCGCCGACTGGCGGGAACGGTTCGCGGTGAGCACCCGCAACCTGCTCGACGAGTCGCTCTGGGAACTCGCCAACATCAACGCCGGCCGGCTGGCCAACCCGATCGAGTACGTCGAGATGCGCCGCAAGGTCGGCGGCGCGCCCTGGTCGGCGAACCTCGTCGAGCACGCCGCGGACGCCGAGGTCCCGGCCGCCGTCGCCGCCACCCGTCCGCTGCGGGTGCTGCGCGACACCTTCGCCGACGCGGTCCACCTGCGCAACGACCTGTTCTCCTACGAGCGGGAGGTCACCGAGGAGGGCGAGCTCAGCAACGGGGTGCTGGTCGTCGAACGCTTCCTCGGCATCGGCACGCAGCAGGCCGCCGACGCCGTCAACGATCTGCTCACCTCCCGGCTGCACCAGTTCGAGCACACGGCGGCCGCGGAGCTGCCGGCCGTCCTGGACGAGCACGGCATCGACCCGGCGGGACGGCTCGCGACGCTGGCATACGTCAAGGGCCTGCAGGACTGGCAGTCCGGCGGCCACGAGTGGCATCTGCGCTCCAGCCGGTACATGAACCGCGAGGTGGCCCTCGACGCCGTCCCGGCCGGTCCCGGGCTGCCCGCCGGGGTGGGTGGGCTGCCCGGCCTGCCCGGCACGCCGAGCCTCGGCACCTCGGCGGTGCGGGTCGTGCCGTCCCTGCTCGCGACCGCGCCGCGGCGGCTGCGGTCCCATGCCAACGTGCCGTTCCGGGTGGTCGGGCCGACCCGGCTGCCCGAGTTCTACCTGCCGTACAGCACCGGGCGCAGCCCGCACCTGGACGCCTCGCGACGCTCGGTCGTCCGCTGGGCGGGTGCGATGGGCATGCTGGACCCGGTCCCGGGCATCTGGGACGAGCACAAGCTGGTCGCGTTCGACTTCGCCCTGTGCTCGGCCGGTATCCACCCGGACGCCTCCGCGGCGGAGCTCGACCTCACCACCAGCTGGCTGACCTGGGGCACCTACGGCGACGACTACTACCCGGTGATCTTCGGCCGGAGCGGGAACCTGGCCGGGGCGCGGCTGAGCAACGAACGGCTGCGCGCCTTCATGCCCCTCGACGGCCCGGCCACCGAGGTACCGGCGAACGCCCTCGAGCGCGGCCTCGCCGACCTGTGGGAACGCACCGCCGGGCCGATGGGGCCCGCCGCGCGGGCCGCCTTCCGCCGCGCCGTCGAAGTGATGATCGACAGTTGGCTGTGGGAGCTGGCGAACCAGGCGGTCAACCGCATCCCCGACCCCGTCGACTACCTGGAGATGCGCCGCGCGACGTTCGGCTCCGACCTGACGATGAGCCTGTGCCGGCTCGCCCACGCGCACACCGTGCCGGCCGAGATCTTCCGCACCCGGCCGGTACGGTCGCTGGAGAACGCCGCGGCCGACTATGCCTGCCTGCTCAACGACGTCTTCTCCTACCAGAAGGAGATCCAGTTCGAGGGCGAGATCCACAACTGCGTGCTGGTGGTCGAGAACTTCCTCGGCTGCGGCCGCGACCGCGCGGTCGAGGTGGTCAACGACCTCATGACCGCCCGGATGCGCCAGTTCGAGCACATCGTGGCCGACGAGCTGCCGGCGCTGTTCGACCGGCTTCAGCTTGACGGCGACGTCCGCGACGCGCTGCTCGGCTACGTCCATGATCTGCAGAACTGGCTGGCCGGCATCCTGCGCTGGCACGAGGGGACCCACCGCTACGAGGAGATCGAGCTGCGCTACCACCCGGCCGTGGACCGGCGGCCCTTCGGCGCTCCGACCGGGCTGGGCACCTCAGCGGCGGACGTCCGCAGGCTGGTCGCCCGGTAGGACCTCTCGCGCCCCGGCCGCCGGGACTGCTCCGGCCGCCGGG
>NZ_CEVIVD010000107.1:0-9729 GCF_982290655.1 Protofrankia sp. CiP1_Cm_nod3 | reverse complement strand
GGGCTGGCCGGCGCCGAGCAGGCGCAGGGCCCGCGCGCGTTCCTCGGCCGTGCCGACCAGGCTGACCAGCGCGTCGGTGGCACCGAGGGCGCCGAGCGGCACCGAGGGCGCGGGCTGTCGCACCGGGCACGGCGCTGCCGGCGGGATCGGATCCCGTGCCGGTGGCGCCGGGGACGCGGCGTCCGTCGACGACCTCGCGGGCGACGAGATCCCGGACGGTGGTTCGGAAGCCCACGTGGTCCCGCTCGTGGCGCGTGCGTTCCGCCGTGGAACTCCCTGGTCGGGGGTGGCCCGATCGGGACAGAAAGAAGTCTTGTTTATCGATCGCTAAGATGGCCGGGGTGAACGATAGAGCAGGCGGGATGGGGGTCAATCCCCCGAAGGGGGAAAATCCTCTCCGTTACTTCAATTGTGATGACGGTTTCTGCCGGTCATCGGCTGTGGGGCTCGTTGCGGTCGCTGGCGGCGGGATCACGTCCACCGCTTGACGCGCCTGCCACTGGAGCCTAGCGTCCCTGTTTATCGATCGATAAATAAATGATCGTGGTTTGCCTGGGAGGCCCGTGGAAGCCGGCCCGTGGAAGCCGAGAGACCGGCCACGGACGGGTCCTCTCACCGCTGAGAGGAGCGCGGGATGAGCGACGCCGTGATCGTCGACGTGGTACGGACCGCGTCCGGCAAGGGCAAGCCGGGCGGGGCGCTGTCCGGTGTCCATCCGGTGGACCTGCTCGCGGGCGTGCTCCAGGCGCTCATCGAACGCACCGGCATCGACCCCGCCCTGGTCGACGACGTCATCGGTGGCTGCGTCTCGCAGGCCGGCGAGCAGGCGGCCAACATCACCCGGAGCGCGCTGCTCGCCGCCGGGCTGCCCGAGTCGGTGCCCGGCGCCACGGTCGACCGTCAGTGCGGCTCCAGCCAGCAGGCGGTGCACTTCGCCGCCCAGGGCGTGCTCGCGGGCGCCTACGACGTGGTCATCGCCTGCGGTGTGGAGTCGATGAGCCGGGTACCGATGGGCTCCCCGGCGCAGGGGCAGGACACCACCGGGACGCTGCTTGCCCGGCGCTACCCCGAGGGCCTGGTCCCGCAGGGGGTGTCCGCCGAGCTGATTGCCGCCCGCTGGAAGCTGGAACGCCAGGAGCTGGACGCCTTTTCGGCCCGCTCCCACCAGCTGGCCGCGGCCACCGCCGCCGCCGGCGGCTTCGACCGGGAGATCGTGCCCGTGGGCGGCCACCGGGTGGACGAGACCGTACGCCCCTCCACCACCGTGGCGGGGCTGGCCGGGCTGAAGCCGGCCTTCCTCGGCGTCCCCTCGGCGGCCCGCTTCCCGGAGATCGGCTGGCACGTCACCCCGGGCAACTCCTCCCCGCTCACCGACGCCGCCTCGGCCACCCTGATCGTCAGCGCCCGGGCCGCCGAACGGCTGGGCCTGCGCCCCCGGGCCCGGTTCCACGCCTTCGCCGTCACCGGCTCGGACCCGGTGCTGATGCTCACCGGTGTCATCCCGGCCACGCAGAAGATCCTCGCCCGGGCCGGGCTGTCCATCGACGACATCGACGCCTACGAGGTCAACGAGGCGTTCGCGCCCGTCCCGCTGGTGTGGCAGCGCGAGCTGGCCGCCGACCCGGCGAAGCTCAACCCCCGCGGCGGCGCGGTCGCGCTCGGCCACGCCCTGGGCGCCTCCGGTGTCCGGCTGCTGGCCACCCTGGTCAACCACCTCGAGGCGACCGGCGGCCGGTACGGTCTGCAGACCATGTGCGAGGGCGGCGGGATGGCCAACGCCACCATCATCGAGCGCCTGTAGCCGGGCCGGACGCCGTACAGACAAGCGGGACGCCCTCCCGGAACACCGGGGAAAGACCGCACTCCGTGGGAGGAAAGCTCCGTGAACATCGAAGGCAGTGTCGCGCTCATCACCGGCGGGGCCTCCGGCCTGGGCCTGGCCACCGCGTACCGGCTGCTGGACGCCGGGGCGTCCGTGGCCCTGGTGGACCTGCCGTCCTCCGACGGCGCGGCCGTGGCCGCCAAGCTCGGGGACCGCGCCGTCTTCACTCCCGCCGACGTCACCAGCGAGCAGGACGTCACCGCGGCCCTCGACATCGCCGGGCAGCTCGGGCCGGTACGCGTCGCGGTCAACTGTGCCGGCATCGGCACCCCCGGCCGGGTGCTGGGCAAGGACGGCCCCCTCTCCCTGGAGCTGTTCACCCGCGTGCTCAAGATCAACCTGATCGGGACCTTCAACGTCATCCGGCTGGCCGCCGCCCGCATCAGCGCCCACGAGCCCGTCGACGGCGAGCGCGGGGTCATCGTCAACACCGCGTCGGTGGCCGCCTACGACGGCCAGATCGGCCAGGCCGCCTACTCCGCGTCCAAGGGCGGCGTCGTCGGCCTCACCCTGCCCGTCGCCCGCGACCTCGCCGGCCGGCAGATCCGGGTGGTCACCATCGCCCCCGGCCTGTTCGAGACCCCGATGCTGGCCACGCTGCCTCAGGAGGCCCGCAGCTCCCTGGGCGCGCAGGTGCCGCATCCCAGCCGGCTCGGCCGTCCCGAGGAGTACGCTGCCCTCGTCCAGCACATCGTGGACAATCCCATGCTCAACGGTGAGGTCATCCGCCTGGACGGCGCCATTCGCATGGCCCCCCGATGATTTCCCCGGTGATTCCCTGAGGAGTCCCGCGTGAACACGGCACCGGATACGGCCGCCGGTGCCGCGAGGCGGTGGCGCGAATACCCACCGCTGAATCTGCACCCGGTGCTCAGGCACGCCATGGAGGCGTTCCACGAGCACGGCTACCACGGCACGTCGGTGCGCGACATCGCCCGCCGGGTCGGGGTGACCGTCCCGGCCCTCTATTACCACTACGAGAACAAGCAGGCCCTGCTGGTCACCCTGATCGAGACCTCCATCCGCGACGTCCTCGACCGCTGCCGGGCCGCGGTGGCCGAGGCCGGTGACGACCCGGCGGCCCGCTTCTCGGCCATGGTCGAGTGTGTCGTGCTCTACATGACCAACCGTCACCGGCTGGCCTTCCTCGACACCGAGATCCGCAGCCTCGAGCCGGAGAACCGGGCCCGGTACGTCGCGTTGCGTGACTATCTGGAGCACATGCTGCTCGACACGGTCGAGGCGGGTGTCGCCCAGGGCCACTTCACCACCCCCATCCCGGCCGACGCCAGCCGGGCGGTCCTGACCATGTGCCAGAGCGTGTCCATCTGGTATTCCCCGGACGGGCCGCTGCCGCCGGAGGCGATCGCGCAACGGTACGTCCTGCTCTGCCTGAGCACGGTCGGCTACACCGGCGACCACCCCCTCGGGCCGGGCCGGCCGGCCGGCGGCCAGCGCGGCCGCCCGCGGGCGGTCACCGGCACCCGCGACGCTTTCCGGTAACTTCGACGTACGCGGGGGGATCGCTTCCAGCCGTCCCACGCCGGTCTCGAGAAGGGCCCCCGGGCGCCTGTCAGGGACGCCAGCCGCCCTTTGTTTTTCCCTGTTTCCCCCTGCTGATGGAGGGACAGCCCCCCTACAGGGGAGGTTTCGCTCCCGTGACACCTCTTAACGTCCGGAGTGACGGCCGTCATATTTGTGATGGCTCCGGCGAAGGAGGCCCTCATTGGGACGCATGCCGCGGGACGTGGTGTCACACGAGCTCGATCTGCTCTGGCAGTCGATCTTCACCTGGGTGAGCTGGGCTCTCGTGCTCGGTATGATCATGGTCGCGCTCTATCTGTGGCGTAGGGAGCGGACGCCGTTCTATCTCTGCGCGCTGCTCGCGGCGGGCGTCGGGGCGTTCGCCGAGCCGCTGTACGACGTCGCCTTCGACCTGTGGTTCTTCGACGCGGACGCCGCCGGCAAGCCGGGCGCGATGTGGTCGCACTTCAGCGCCTTCGGCGTCGTGCAGCCCAACTGGACGCACAGCGGCTACATCATCCTGTACGCCGCCGTCGCGCTGTACGCCGGGCGCCGGATGTACGAGGGCCGTCTGAGCTACCGGGGGCTGTTCGCGATCTGGGGGGCGGAGATCCTCACCTCGTGCGTCTTCGAGACGATCGGCACCGGCGTCGACGTCTACACCTACTACGGCCCCTACGAGCTGCGGATCTGGAACTACCCGGCGGTGATCGGCGTGCTCGAGGGCACCCAGACGGTCCTGTTCACCGTCCTGGCCGTGCAGATCTGGCGGCGCGTCTCCAGCCCCTGGGGCCTGGCCTCGCTGTTCGCCGCCTTCCCGATCACGATGTTCGGGGCGAACTTCGGTATCGGCAGCCCCATCATCATCGCGCTGCACCTGGACGGCGAGGACTTCTCCCGTGGGCTCGTGTGGGCCGCGACCTTCCTCACGATCGCCCTGTGCGTCCTGGCCATCCACGGCGCGTCGAAGTTCCTTCCCCGGCCCCGCGCGGCCGCCGAGCCCGACGGCCTGTCCGTCCCGCCACGCGAGCGCGCCGCTGGGGTGACCGTTGGCGCGACCGCGGCGTGACCATGGCGTGACCGCGGCATGACCGCGGCGTGACTACGCCCGCCACCCGGAGGGGCTCGGCTTGAGACCAGCGTCCCTCCGGGCCGGCGGTCTCTGGCCGCGGGAGCCCGGGGCCTTCGCGTCCGCGCCATGTTCCGGGACGCGGGCCCGGGCCGTTCCGGATCAGAAAGCATGCCCTCTGGATTCTTGACTGATTCCAGAAAACGGGCCAGGGTCGGGGACGTGACTACGGCCGTGGACCTCCGGCAGATACCGCGCGGGGCCACCCTGCGCGCGGCCCGTCCTCGGATGGCGGTGCTGAGCGCGGTGCGGGCGCGTCCGTGCGCCGCAACGGACCCGCTCGCCGGCGCCGTGCGCGGGCATCTGCCCGGGGCGTCCCACCAGGCCGGGTACGACTCGCTGCGTGCGCTGACGGCCACGAGCCCGGTGCGGCGCGTCCGTCCGTCCGGCTCCGTGGCTCTCGCTGCGGGTCGCGGGCAGGGGACGGCCATCACCATGTCGTGTGCCGGGTCGTGCGCCGGTCATCCGGCGTCATCGCCGACGTCGGCCGCGCCGTTGGTGAGGTGCCCTGCCCGGCCGCGTCCGACGGCCGCGGCTTCTCGACCGACGAGGCCGGGGTCATCCGCTGGGGCCTGCGTACCGGCTGCTCCACCGCACGCAGTTCCTGACCGCCCCTGATCCGCCTAGGCCCGGGAGGAATCTCAATGTCCGAGAACCACGATGCGGTCGTATACGACACAAACGCGGAGAGTAGTGGTAGTCGCCCGGCCGCGAACGGGCGTGTCCCGCACCCCACCCAGGGCGGCGGGAACCGCGGCTGGTGGCCGAACCGGCTCAACCTGAGGATTCTCGCCAAGAACCCCGAGGTGGCCAGTCCCCTCGGCAAGGAGTTCAGCTACGCCGAGGCGTTCCGGACCCTCGACCTCCCCGCCGTGAAGCGGGACGTCGCCGAGGTCCTGACGACCTCGCAGGACTGGTGGCCGGCCGACTACGGCCACTACGGCCCGTTCATAATCCGGCTGGCGTGGCACAGCGCGGGCACGTACCGCATCAGCGACGGCCGCGGTGGCGCCGGTGCCGGCCAGCAGCGCTTCGCGCCCCTCAACAGCTGGCCGGACAACGCGAACCTCGACAAGGGCCGCCGCCTGCTGTGGCCGGTCAAGAAGAAGTACGGCCAGCAGCTCTCCTGGGCCGACCTGTTCGTCCTCGCCGGCAACGTGGCCCTGGAGTCGATGGGCTTCACGACCTTCGGCTTCGCCGGCGGCCGTGAGGACGTCTGGGAGCCCGACGAGGACGTCTACTGGGGCCCCGAGAGCGTCTGGCTCGGCGACGAGCGCTACACCGGTGACCGGGAGCTCGAGAACCCCCTCGCCGCGGTCCAGATGGGCCTCATCTACGTCAACCCGGAAGGCCCGAACGGCGTCCCGGACCCGGTCGCCGCGGCCCGCGACATCCGCGAGACGTTCCGCCGGATGGCGATGAACGACGAGGAGACGGTCGCCCTGATCGCCGGCGGCCACAGCTTCGGCAAGACCCACGGCGCGGCCAGCCCGGACGAGCACATCGGCCCGGAGCCCGAGGCCGCCCCCATCGAGGAGCAGGGCCTCGGCTGGAAGAACACCTTCGGCACCGGCAAGGGCGGGGACACGATCACCAGCGGGCTCGAGGGCGCGTGGACGCCTACCCCGGTGACCTGGGACAACAGCTTCCTCGAAACCCTGTTCGGCTACGAGTGGCAGCTGACGAAGAGCCCTGCCGGGGCGTACCAGTGGAAGCCGGCGGACGGCGCCGGCGCCGGCACCGTCCCCGACGCCCACGACCCGTCGAAGCGTCACGCCCCGACAATGCTGACGACGGACCTCTCGCTGCGGCTCGACCCGATCTACGAGCCCATCGCCCGGCGCTTCCTGGAGCACCCGGACCAGTTCGCGGACGCGTTCGCCCGGGCGTGGTTCAAGCTGACGCACCGCGACCTGGGGCCGGTCTCGCGTTACCTCGGCCCGGAGGTCCCGGCCGAGCCGCTGCTGTGGCAGGACCCGGTCCCGCCGGTGGCCCACGAGCTCGTCGACGCCGCGGACGCCGCCGCCCTCAAGGAGCGGATCCTCGCCTCGGGCCTGTCCGTCTCACAGCTGGTCAGGACCACCTGGGCGGCGGCCGCGTCGTTCCGCGGCAGCGACAAGCGCGGCGGCGCCAACGGCGCGCGCATCCGCCTCGAGCCGCAGCGCGCCTGGGAGGTCAACGAGCCCGACCAGCTGGCCGTGGTCCTGCGCGCCCTCACGGGGATCCAGGAGGCCTTCAACGCCGCCCAGACCGGTGGCAAGCGGATCTCGCTCGCCGACCTGATCGTGCTCGCCGGTGACGCCGCGGTCGAACGGGCCGCCAGGAACGCCGGCTTCGACGTCGAGGTCCCCTTCACGCCGGGACGGACCGACGCGTCGCAGGAGCAGACCGACGTGGAGTCGTTCGCTGTGCTCGAGCCGGCCGCGGACGGGTTCCGCAGCTACCTCGGGAAGGGCCAGCACCTGCCGGCCGAGCTCCTGCTGATCGACCGGGCGAACCTGCTGACCCTGAGCGCCCCCGAGCTGACGGTCCTCATCGGTGGTCTGCGTGTCCTGGGGGCGAACTACGGGCAGTCGCCGCTCGGGGTCCTCACCACGGCCCCCGGGACGCTGACCAACGACTTCTTCGTCAACCTGCTCGACCTGGGCACGACGTGGGAGCCGACGTCCGAGGACGCGAACACCTTCGAGGGCCGCGACAGTGCCACGGGCGAGGTCAGGTGGACCGCCAGCCGCGTCGACCTCATCTTCGGCTCGAACTCCGAGCTGCGCGCGCTCGCGGAGGTCTACGCGAGCGACGACGCGCGGGAGAAGTTCGTGCGCGACTTCGTCGCGGCGTGGACCAAGGTGACGAACCTCGACCGGTTCGACCTCACCTGATCATGATCAGGTCATGACCTGATCGAGGCCCGGTCCTGACATCCTGGTCAGCCGGCCGGCCGGCCGGCCCGCGCCGGCCCCGGCTGACCAGGACGTTCCCGTTCCCGTTCACGGACCGGTCGGCCGGCTGGTCCGCGACGTGAACCGGCCGTGCCCAGCCGGCGTCTGGCCGGTGCTGGAACAGGAGCTGGGGCCCGGAGACGTGCGTTCCGTCGCCGGGGCGGGCCCGGCGCCTGGATACAGTACGTCCGTACAGGTATGTGTGCTGCGTGTGTCACGGTCGAGACCTGGAGGGCGAGCTCGGGCCCGGCTGTCATGGGCGCGGCTCGTTCACGGAGGGCTCGGGGCCATGCGTCTTCACGTGGGATGCGCGATGTGGACGCACAGGTCATGGCAGGGGCGTCTGCTGGCACATCCGCTCCCGTCCCACGAGCGTCTGCGCCACTACGCGAGCTGGTGCAACGCGGTCGAAGGAAACACGACGTTCTACGCGACCCCGGCCAGCGACACCGTGGTTTCGTGGGCACGGCAGACCGGCCCCGACTTCCGGTTTGTGATCAAGATGCCAAAGGTCATCACGCACGAACGCCGTCTCACGGACGTCGACGAGGCGCTGCACGCCTTCCTGGCGGCGATCGAGCCGCTCGGCCCACGGGCCCATGCCCTCTGGATACAGCTGCCGGGGTCGTTCGCTCCTGCCGACGTCCCCGCGCTCGCCCGCTTTCTGTGCCGGCTCACCAGGTCCCACCGGTACGCCGTGGAGGTCCGTCACCCCGCGTTCTTCAACGATCCTCGCGCGGCGCGGCTCCTCGAAGCGGCGCTTGCCACCGTGGCCGCCGAATGGATCCCATTCGACACCACCGCATTCTTCCAGAGCCCTCCCAGCAGCGATGCCGAACGGGACGCATGGACGAGGAAACCGCGCCTGCCGCTGCGGCCGCTCGCGTTGACCGACCGGCCGATCGTCCGCTACCTCGGCCGCGACGCCGCCGAGCGGACGATCGAGGGCTGGCAGCGTTGGATCGACATTGTCGCCGGATGGCTGCGTGAGGGCCGGTCACCCACCGTTTTTGTCCATACTCCGGACAACGCCGACGCACCGCCGCTCGCCCGCCGCTTCCACGACGAGGTCCGGGTACGCGTGCCCGGACTCGACGCGCTGCCCCAGCCGATACCGACCGAGCCCCTGACCCTTTTCTGACGCGGCGCGGGGGACGGTTTCCCGCGGCTCGCGGATTCCCCGCGAGCCGCGGATCCATCCCGGATGGAGGCGGTTCCCCCTTCGAGGACGGGGCAGATACTGTCTCCGGTCCTCGTCCTCGAAAGGGCTGGCCACGGGCTTTCAGCTTCCCTGGGTGGGACGACGCCGGCCGGTTTCTTCGAGCGCGGCGGCCAGAATCGGCCCGAGCTGGGCCAGTGCCTCGGGCCGCATCATGTGATGGTGCGTGCTTGCGATGGCGTGGATGGTGATCATGCCACCGACGTACGGCTGCCATGCCCGCGGTGTCGGGTGGTCGTCAGGCGGGCTGTCGGGGGCGGGCTGGGCCGCGGTGAACAGCAGCAGGTCCCCGTCGAAGCGGCCGGGGGTGAATCCCCGCAGCAGCCGGACGTTGTTGTTGGAGACATCGATGACGGCTGCCAGTGCGCGCTCTTCCAGGAGTTCCGCCGGAATGGTGCGCTTGCGGCGTAGGAGGTCCATCACGCGGTCACGGTCCAGTTCCTCGTCGAGTGGCCCCTCTTCGCTGAGGCCGGCGGCGTCGAGGAGGAGAGTGAGGACGTCCCGTTCGCTGAGCGGTGCCGCTTCTTGCGAGGATTCCGCCCCGAGGGGATAGGCGTCGAGCAGGGCCAGGAGCGCGACCTGCTCACCGGCGCGTTGGAGCTCGGCGGCCAGGGCATGGGCCACCACACCGCCGAAGGACCAGCCGAGCAGGTGGTAGGGCCCGGCCGGTTGGGCCGCGCGGATCTGCTCGAGATAGTCGGCGACCATCTCCTCCAGGGTGGCCGGCAGCTCTTCCGGCCCGGCCAGGCCCCGTGCCTGCAGGCCGTAGAGCGGATGGTCCGCGAGGTAACGCGCCAGCCCGATATAGGGCCAGCTGATACCGCCAGCCGGATGGACGCAGAACAGCGGAGGACGGCTGCCGGTGGGACGCAGGGGCAGCAGGACCTCCAGCATGCTCCCGCCGGTGGCGGGGCTGGCGCCGCTGGTGGTGGTTTCGATGGTGGTGGCGAGGAGGGAGTGGCCGCCGTGGTCGAAGAAGTTGTCGTCGGGGCCGATGGTGGGGATGCCCAGGACGGTGGCGAAGAGGGTGCAGAGG
>NZ_CEVIVD010000106.1:16103-17592 GCF_982290655.1 Protofrankia sp. CiP1_Cm_nod3 | reverse complement strand
GCCGCACACTGGGGCATCGTGAGACCTGTCATGTCGAACGAGACCCCGCTCGGTGGGGACCCCGTGGACAGCGTCCCCACGGACAGGGCCGGGGCGGGCCGGGCGCGGGCGGGCCGGGGCTACGCGCGGCGGGCCCCGGACATGCTCGTGAACGGGCCGTCCCCGATCGCGGTCACTGTCGATGTCGTCCTGCTGACGCTGCGTTCCGGGCAGCTCTGCGTACTGGTCACCCAGCGGGACGCGCCGCCGTTCCAGGACGACTGGGCGCTGCCCGGTGGCTTCGTCCGGGTGGACGAGGACCTGGACGCCTCGGCCCGCCGGCAGCTCGCCGAGGGGACCGGGGTCGCCGCGTCCGGCCATCTTGAGCAGCTGCGCACCTACGGACGGCCGGACCGCGACCCGCGGGCGCGGGTCGTCAGCGTGGCCTACCTCGCCCTGCTCCCGAACCTGCCGCCCCCGCCGGGAACCGACCGCGACGGGCCGACGGCCCGCTGGTGGCCGGTGGAGGACCTGGGCTCCGCGGACGGCCCGGTCCTCGCCTTCGACCATCCGACGATCGTCGCCGACGGCGTGGAACGGGCCCGCAGCAAGCTGGAGTACACCCCGCTCGCCGCCGCCTTCTGCGAGGAGCCGTTCACCCTGGCCGAGCTGCGCCGCGTCTATGAGGCGGCCTGGGGCGCCCCGCTCGACCCGCCCAACTTCCGCCGCAAGGTGCTGTCGACCTCTGGCTTCGTGGTGCCGGTCGGCGCCCGCGCGGCGCCCCGCGGCGGGGGGCGCCCGGCCGAGCTGTACCGGCGGGGCTCCGCCACGGCCCTGCACCCACCACTGTTGCGCCGTTCCGTGTGAACGACGCCACCATCTCCCCGGGATCATCTGCGATGATCGTTGACGTGCATCCCGACGCCAGTAACGCAGGCATATTTCTCGTCGTCGTCGGTGGCGCCCTGTTCGCGCTGCTGGTGTGGGGCCGCCGCGTCGGCGGCGGTGCCGCGCGTGAGATCTGGGGCCGGCTGGGCCTTCTTCGCTGGATCATCGCACTGATCGTCGTCGTGATCTTTTTTGATCTCGCCGACGGCGTCGTGAACAGATGATCCACCCAACCGGAAACCTCGGACGGCTGAAGAACCGGCGGCCGGCCGGCCCGCGACACCCGCTCGCCCGGCCCGGATACGCGCAATAGATTGTCAGCGGAACGTGTGATTCACTTCACCGCAAGCAACATTTTCGCTGTACCGGAAGCGACCATTTTGTGGCTATGCGCGGTCGATCGACCGACTAGTTATGCTCACTTCCAGTAACCCCGAAGCCGGATGAAAGGACCGCGGGTGACTGGTCAGCCATGGCTGTGGACGCCGCCGCACCAGACGACGCGATCGACCGGCGTGGGACTCCTTCTCCGCTCCTACCGGCAGACGTTCGGCCTTACCCAGCAGCAGCTCGCCGAACGGCTCGGCTTCGACCAGTCCTACGTTTCCAAGGTCGAAAGCGG
>NZ_CEVIVD010000106.1:10029-15834 GCF_982290655.1 Protofrankia sp. CiP1_Cm_nod3 | reverse complement strand
CTGTCGCTGTCCCCGGAGGACGTGGGCCTGGCCGCGGGCTCCCTGGCCGAGAGCCGCCGGGACGCCGCCCCCACCGACCCGCTGGACGAGCGGATCGCGGCCAGCCAGCGCACCTGGCGGCTGACACGCGACCACCTCAACCACCACCGGATCAGCCTGGCCCGGGCCACCGCCGGCCTGTACCCACAGCCCCACCGGCTCGGCAACGGCCTGCTGACCCGGCCCGATTGGATGTGGGACGAGCCGGTCGACCTCGCCGACATCGAACTGGAGTGGTCCGACGCGCTCCCCGCACCGACGGTGTCGGGAGCGGGCACCGACACCGAGCATCTGCGTCCGCTGACCGACGGCGGGGCCGCCTTCGGGACCTACACCCGGGCCATGCGCGATCTCGACCGGCCCACGCTCTTCGAGAACCGCCTGAGCTTCCGCATGCTTGAGGCCACCCGCGCCGGGCAGCGCGGGCCACGGCTGGCCTTCGGCCACACCACCTACTTCGACGCCCTCGACGTGTGCGAGTCGGTCGCCCATGAGACGGCCGCGGCCATGCTCGGCGGCGGGCTGTCCTGGCCGGCGCTGCCGTTGCGGCGCCGGATCGGCGACCCGTTCGACCTGGGCCAGCGGGTCGTCCTGCCGTCCATCAACACCCTGACCATCCGGCACGACCAGAGCCGGGCGAGCTTCATGCTGCACCGCCGCAGCGCCGGCTCGGTGGCGACCGCGGGCGGGGTCTACCACGTGCTGCCGGCCGGGGTGTTCCAGCCCTCCGGGATCTCCCCGTGCCACCACGAGGCCGACTTCGACCTCTGGCGCAACATCATGCGCGAGCTGAGCGAGGAGCTGCTCGGCAACGCCGAGCACGACGGCAGCAGCTCCTCCCTGATCGACTACGACGGCGACGAGCCGTTCCGCTCCCTGCAGCGGGCCCGGCGCGCCGGCCGGGTCCGCGCCTGGTGCTTCGGCATGGGCGTCGACGCGCTCACGCTCTTCGGTGAGATCCTCACGGTCGTGGTCGTGGACGCCGACGTCTTCGACTCGCTGTTCGCCGGGATGGTCCCGGTCAACGCCGAGGGCTCCGTGGTCACCACCGGCCCGCACCGGCGGGCGTCGGAGGGCATCCCGTTCACCCACGCGGCCGTCCGCCGGCTGATCGAACACGAACCGCTCGCGCCCTCGGCCGCGGCCTGCCTGGAGCTCGCATGGCGCCATCGCGGGACGCTGCTGCCCGGGCTGCGCATGCGGGCCGCGTCCTGACGGCCCCGTCGACATCGTGCGTGTTCTTGTCACCGGCGCGGCCGGTTTCGTCGGTGGGGCCGTCACCGACGCCCTCGCCGCGGCCGGGCATCGGGTGACCGCGCTCGTCCACTCCGGAGGATCGTGCCCGCGGCTCGCGTCGGAGGCGGAGATCGTCGTCGCCGACCTGGTGGACGTCCGCGCGCTCGAGCTCGCCCGGCTCGACCGCGGGTTCGACGCGGTCTGCCATCTCGCCGCCCTGACCCGGGTGCGCGAGTCCCGGTACGACCCGCTGCGGTACTTCGCGGTGAACGTGACGGGCACCGCGAACCTGCTGCGGCTGCTCGAACGCGGCACCGAGGCCACCGGGACCGCGCCGGTCGTCGTCCTGGGGTCGACCGGCGCCGTCTACGGCACGCCGGAGACCCAGCCCATCCCGGAGAGCACGTCCCCGGCGCCGACCCACCCCTACGGGGCCTCCAAGCTCGCCGCCGAGCAGCTCGTCGTCCACCAGGCCGCGACCGGCGGGATCGGCGCGGTGGTGCTGCGCTCCTTCAACGTCGCGGGCGCCGCGGGCCGGCACCTCGACAACGACGAGAGCCGGATCATCCCGGCGGCGCTGGCGGTGGCCGCCGGGTGCCGCGAGTCCTTCGGTGTCAACGGGGACGGGGCGGTGATCCGCGAGTACGTGCACGTGGCCGACATGGCCGACGCGTATCTCGCGGCCCTGGACGCCGTCCGGCCCGGCCACAGCAGGATCTTCAACGTCGGTACCGGCCTCGGGGTCAGCGTCACCGACGTCCTCGACGCGGTGGAGCGAGTCACCGGCCGCGCCGTGCGACGGGTACACCGCCCGCCGGCGGCGGAGCCGCCCGTGCTCGTGGCGGACAGCCGGCGTATCCGGGCGGAGCTGGGCTGGCAGGGCAGCCGCTCGACCATCGACCGGATCGTCGCCGACGCCTGGGACGCGGCGGCCTCACGGGCGTCCACCACCGCCACGTCCAGGTGACCGCGCGTCCGGCGGCACCGCTCGGCTTCCTCCGCTCCCCCGGCCTCTCCCGGCCCGTCGGCGTCCCCGCCTCTTCGGCCGTCCCCGCCTCTATCGGCCGGTCCTGTCTCTTCGGCCGGTCCTTCGACAGCCCTCGACCGGGCGGACCAATGGCGACAAATACGCTATAGAAATGTCACTCATGGTGACTCGCGAGGCGGGTTACCGCGTTCAGGGGTCCTACGGCCCCATGGACGGGCATCATGGACCTGCGGCGATGGCCATGGCGGCCCCGTCGACGCGCCCGGTCTGGAGCTTCGACGTCGCGGCTTCGTGTCGAGACTCAAGCGGCACGGTCTTCTGGTCACCAACGTCCGCCGCCGGCCACGGAGCTGTCGTTCATACGGCTATGACCCGTCGTCCTTGGACGAAACCGGTGGTTCTACTCGAACCTGGACATAACATAGTCCCGCGGGCCTGGATACGCGCACGAAAGATACGAGAACACGGCAGATACGGGAACACGGCCTCCGGCGCGCCCGGAGGCATCCAGATCAGTGAAGGAGACGCCCGTGGGCCGTCCATACCATGTCTACGACTACGACGGGGAGCATCTGGGCTCGTTCGCGACGTGGGACGCCGCGCACGACTGGGCCCACCTGCAGGCGGCGCTGGGCGGGGTACTCGCGCCCCTGGAGGTCGAGGACCGCCGCAACCGGGTCGGCCGGCGGCTGTGGGCGGAACGCTGTGAGTCCACCCGTTGGCAACAGGCCAGGCAGGACTATGACATCGACGACATCGGCAGCATTCACGGATGTGTCACGAGAAGTCCTGCCATGCTCGCACTTGCCCCACCTCAACAGCGACGCCCCGTCTGACCTCGTTCATCCGTACCCGGCCCATCCGTACCCGGCCCATCCGTACCCGGACATCACCGCGGTGATGCCCAGCCCATCCGGCTGAACAGCTCCACGACGTCATCCACCGGCCATCCATCCGACCGGCGAAAGGCCCCGCGCCCGGGTGCGGATGCCCGCGCGAGGCAGTCAGGCATCACGAACCACACCCACCACGAACCAGCGGCCAGCCATCGCAGGCGCCCTCGGCACGGCCGACGCGGCAGGCATTCATACGGGGCACTAAGCTGACCTACGCTGATCGGGGCAGGTCGCCCGCGCCGGAACCGACGTCTGTCGGGCGGTCACCACAGCCGACGTCTGTCGGGCAGCCACCACAGCCGACATCTGTCGGGCAGCCACCACAGCCGCAGCGCCTTTGGGGGAGAGACACAGGGTGGACACACAGCCTGCGGGTGGTCAGCACCCCCGGCCGACACCTCGAGTGGTCGTCGGCATACTACGTGCTGTACGCGGCTGGCTCATAGCCGTCACCGGCGGTGTTCTGCTGTTCGGCTGTTATCTCGGTGTGTCCGCGGAGACCGACCCCGGTCGCCAGCTCCCCTATTTCGTCTCCGGTGGGCTCGGCGGGCTCGCGCTCGTCTTCCTCGGCAGCGCGCTGCTGGTGGCCGACCAGATCGACGCCGCCGCCAAGGCCCGGGGACGGCTCGACCGCCAGGTCGATGATCTGCACAGGCTGATCGTCGCCGCGGCCTCCGCGCCGGCGCCCGCCACCCCCACGACGGTGGCGGATCCGGCGGCCGGCGGCCAGGACGACGGCGGCCTGTTCGCCGTGCCCGCCGGCCGGACCTACCACCGCCGTACCTGCGAAATGATCGCCAGCAAGCCGGCGCAGCCGGTGGACTCCGCTCAGATCGCCGCCCGCGGCCTGACACCCTGCACGATCTGCGAACCAAAGCCTGCCGCGTGAGACGAGCCCGCCGCGCCGGGCGCGGCCCGGCCACGCTCCCCGGGCCGCCCCGGGGCCGGCGACAGCGCGGCTGGAGTCCTGGCGCGGCTCCTGAGGCTGCTCCTGGCGTGTTGCCGGCGGCCCGCATCCCTGGGCTGCCGGCAGGCCGGGAACGGCAGACGGGCCGGAAACGGCAGAATCGCGTTGCTGCCGCGCCGTGGGGGCGGGCCGGATGAGAAGCGTCGATCTGGCATTCGCCGGGGTCTCCATCGGGGCGATCGCCGCGCTCTCCGGCATCGGCCTGCTCGTGACCTACCGGACCAACGGTGTCCTCAACATCGCCCAGGGCGGCATCGCGGCCCTGGTGGCCTACGTCTTCCGCGCGATGGTCGTCGACTGGCGGCTGCCGGTCGCGGCCGCGGCGCTGCTCTCCCTCGCGGTCGTCTCGCCGCTGATCGGCGTCGTGCTCGAACGGTTCGTCTTCCGCCCGCTGGCCCGCCGGCGCGCGTCCGCCGCCGAGTCGCTGGTGGCGAGCCTGGGCGTGCTCGTGCTCACCGTCGGGATGACAGCCGGGATCTGGGGCCTGGGGTCCCGTAACGACGTGCCGAACCTGTTCCCGGAGCGGACGGTCCAGCTGCCCGGGGGCAGCCGCATCGGTGTCGACGCGCTCGCCGAGCTGGCCCTGGTCGTCGCCGTGTGCGTGGCCCTCGGCCTGATCACGGCCCGCACCCGTTTCGGCCGGCAGGTACGGGCCGTCGTCGACGACCGCCGGCTCGCCGAGCTGTCCGCCATCCCGGCCGACCGGGTGGCCGCGGCCGGCTGGGCCGTCGGCACCACCCTCGCCGGCTTCACCGGCATCCTGCTCGCGCCTCGCCTGCAGCTCACCCCGTACGGGCTCACCCTGCTGGTGCTGGAGACGTTCGCGGTGGTCGTGGCCGCCCGGCTGGCCAGCCTGCCGGGCGCGGTGCTGACCGCCCTGGCCATCGGCATCCTGCAGAGCGAGCTGAGCCAGTTCCAGGTGACGGGCGAGTTCAGCGCCCTGTATCTGGCCGTGCAGTCCAACCTGTTCGTGGCCGCGCTGCTGGTGCTGCTGCTGGTCCTCCCCCGGCTGCGCGAGCTCGGCGGGGACGCGGGCTCCACCGGCCGGTTCTCCAGCCGCGGCGCGCCGCAGACGTACCGGGCGAGCCTCACCGAGCAGCGCCGGGACGTCCTCGGCAAGCTTGCCGGCGCCGTGCTGCTGGCGGCCCCGCTCACCTTCGCGCCCATCAACCTGCGCGACGCGTTCACCGTGCCGGCGCTGGCCCTGATCTTCCTGTCCCTGGTGATCGTTACCGGTTACAGCGGGCAGATCTCCCTCGGCGTCGCCGGCTACGCCGGACTCGGCGCGCTGCTGTCCGCCAAGCTCGCCGGCGGCGACCTGTTCGGGCTGCCCGCGCTGCCGGGCCTTGTCGCCCTGCTGGTCGGGGCGCTGCTGGTCGCCCCGGTGGGCCTGCTCACCGGCTACCCCGCCATCCGGCGGCGCGGGCTGGCGCTCGCCCTCACCACGTTCGCGGTCGGGGCGGTGATGTCCCGCTTCGTCTTCCAGCAGCAGACGTTCGTCTCGGGGCTGCACGTCGCGCCGCTGTCCATCGCCGGGCACATCCTGTCCGACCGCTGGTTCTACGTGGTGGAGCTGGTCTGTCTGGGGCTGGGCCTGCTCGTCGTGCGCAACCTGCACGAGGGGCGTCTCGGCCGGGCGCTGCTGGCCGTGCGTGACCACCCCGAGGGCGCGGCGGCGG
>NZ_CEVIVD010000106.1:5521-9472 GCF_982290655.1 Protofrankia sp. CiP1_Cm_nod3 | reverse complement strand
GGGCCCGGGCGCCGCGCGGGCCGCTGCCGCGTCGTCCGCCCTGATCTCCGCCTCGGCCGCCGGCCCGACGGCTGCCGGCGCCGGCATCGCCGCGGCCGGCGGGCCTGTCGTCCCCACCTCGCCGGCGTCCGTCCTGCCAGTGGCATACCGGCAACCGGCCGCCGGCGGCGGATCCCCCGTCCTCACGCCCTTCGGGGAGGCACTGCTCGCCCGGGTGCGGCAGGTCGCGCGCACCTCCGGGGGGACGCCGTGAGCGGGGGGACGCAGTGAGCCGCGCGGAACTCACCGGCCGAGGCCTGGTGCGCCGCTACGGGGGGCTCACCGCGGTCGACAACGTCGACATCACCGTCGCGCCCGGCAAGGTCACCGGGCTGATCGGCCCGAACGGAGCCGGCAAGTCGACGCTGTTCAGCCTGCTCACCGGGGTGGAGAAACCCGATGGCGGCAAGGTCTTCCTCGGCGGCCGCAACATCACCCGGATGCGCCCGGACGTGCGGGCCCGCCACGGGCTCGTCCAGACCTTCCAGGTGCCGTCGCTGTTCACCAGCATGACCGTCATGGACAACCTGCTGGTGGGCGCCGAGAACAGGCACCGCGACTACATCGGCGGGCTGCTGGGACGCACCCCGCACGGCAGTGCCCGCACCCGGCGGGTGATGACCCGCACCCTGGAGTCCCTCAACCTCACCGGCATCGCCGACACGACCACGGGAACACTGCCGACCGGGGCGCTGCGCCTGGTCGAGCTCGCCCGTGCCCTGTGCGCCCGGCCCGACGTCCTGCTGCTCGACGAGCCGGCCAGCGGGCTGGACGGGCAGGAGACCGAACGGCTCTCCGGGCTGCTGCGGCAGGTCGCCGACGAGGGGGTCGGCATCCTGCTGGTGGACCACGACGTCGAACTGGTCTTCTCCGTCACCGACCAGGTGTACGCGATGGTGGGCGGGCGTATCGTCGCCGACGGGGCACCGGCTGCCGTCCGTGAGGATCCGACCGTACGGGCCGTCTATCTCGCGCAGGGGCCGCTGGCATGAGCGCTGAACTGGTACTGACCGGCGCCCGCGCCGGTTACGGGACCATCGAGGTCCTGCACGGGCTCGACCTGACGGTCCCCGCGGGGAAGGTCACCGCGCTGCTCGGGGTCAACGGCGCGGGCAAGAGCACCACGCTGCGGGTGCTCGCCGGCGTGTTACCGCTGCGGTCGGGCTCCCTGACCTGGCAGGGCAGGACGATCACCAGAATGTCGGCCCTGGAGCGGGCCCGTTCGGGCCTGATGTTCGTCCCAGACGAACGCGCGGTCTTCGCCACCCTCACCGTGCGGGAGAACCTGCAGGTGGTGGTGGAGGCGATCGGGCAACGGGACATCTCCCCGGCGCTGGAGGCCTTCCCCCGGCTGGGCGAGCGGCTCGCCCAGCGGGCCGGGACGCTCTCCGGCGGCGAGCGGCGCATGCTCGCCCTGGCCCGGGCCCTGCTGGCCCGGCCCAGGGTGCTGCTGGTCGACGAGCTCTCCCTCGGCCTGTCACCCAAGGTCGCCAGCGAGCTGTTCACCTGGCTGGCGACGGTCGCGCTCGGCGGGACGACGGTGGTTCTCGCCGACCAGTACACCAACGACGCCCTCGGCCTCGCCGACGTCGCCTACGTCCTGCACCGGGGTGAGTGCTCGTTCGTCGGGGATCCCGCGGAGCTGCATCCGGCCGTCTCCGCCGAAACGGTCTGACTCCACCGGACCGGTCTGGCTTCACCGGACCGGTCCGAGCCCTGTGCCCGGGCCCCGGTGGGCGCATCCACCAGGGCCGGGCACAGGGCTTCACGCGGGTCTTCCCCGGGTGCTCACTCGGCCGGGTAGGACAGGTTCGGGACGGTGAAGCAGTTGGTGTTCATGTCCTTGACCTGGGTCACCCAGCCTCCCTTGCCGCCGTTCGCCGAACTCTCCCAACGGGCGACGTTGATGCAGTTCCGGTCGGTCTCCGGGGGGGCCGCGAGCTTGGTGAAGTTGCGTGGGGTCAGCAGACCGTCACCGTCATAGTCCTGCGGGCGGTTCAGGAACTGCTCGACGCACGCCCGGGTGAGGTTCGCGCCGCACGACCTGATCGCGTCGGTGAGCCACTGGGCGGACGCGTAGCCCTCGAGGGTCCAGATGCTCAGCTTGCCCTCGCGCGCGGGCTGGTGCTTCGCCATGTCCGCCCGGAACCTGGCCACCGCCGGGTAGTTCGTGTCGTTGTAGTTACGGATCGTGCTGATCGCGTAGGTGGAGTCACGGCAGTTGGGGGTGTCCGCGAAGGTCTGGCCGAAGGTGTCGGTCCATCCCTGCGAGGTGGTCACCTTCGCCTTGACGGTCAGCCCCTGGGCCTGCATCGACTTGCACAGGGCCAGGTTGCCGTTGTCCTCCATCGCGTCGAAGATCACATCGGCCCCGCGGGCCTTCAGGTCCAGTACGGCCGCGTCGAAGTTCGGGGCAAAGTAGTTGATCTCTTTTTCGACGACCGTGTAGCCCTCCCGGCGCAGGCCGTCGGCAACCGACTGCGCGTAACGCTGGGACGGCGCGACGTTGTAGTAGACCACGCCCGCGACCCTGGTGCTCAGGTTCTCCTTGAGCCACCGGTAGTTCTCGGTGCCGGCGTAGAGGTTCCCGTTGTAGCCGGGCTGCCTGCCGTCACGCGGATAGTAGCTACCGTAGATCGAGTACAGATGCGGGTACTGGTCGTAGGCGCTGCTGGTCGGCTGGCCGCCGACGTCCGGCACCCCCTTGGAGTTCAGGTACTGCGCGCCGGCGTAGTCGAACGCCGACACCCCGGCCAGGGCGAAGACCTTCTCGTCGTCGACGAGCTTGCGCACGCACGCCGTGTTGTCCGGCCCGCTGCCGTGGTCGTCACACTGGACGAGCGTGACCTTACGGCCGTTCACACCACCGGCGGCGTTGAGCGCGTCGAAGTAGGCCTTCGCGCCGTAAAGGGAGGTGGAGAAGGTCTCCGACCCCAGCGGGCTGGTCAGACCGACGATCACACCGACTTTGACGTCGTTCGCGGTCACGCCGGTATCCGACGCCGTGTTGGCCCCGGCACCCTGGGTGGGGCCGCCCGGCGGCGGGCTCGAGTCGTCCACCCTGCTTCCGCAGGCCGAAAGCACGAGCGCGGACAGCGTGGCAATGACGACGAGCAACCTCGCTCGCATAGGCATGCTCTCCCCCGGGATCGTTGGTTACCCCAAGACGCTATTGCGCCGGCCGGGCCCCTGCGCGTCGTGCTGCCGACAGGAAGTCCCAGCGTTTCCCGGCCGTTGACGTAACGCTGGGAAACGTCCGTCCGGGTGGCATGCCCGGAAACGGATCCGCGCCGTCCCCACCGGGGCCGTCACCGGCCGGCCCCGGAGCAACGGCCCTGACGTGTCACAGGAACCGGCGCCACCACCGCCGGCGGGACGTCGAAGGGACCGGCTGCGGCACCTGGGTGTCATCGGGCTCTCCCACGGTCTCGTCCGCGCCGCCCTCGGCATGCTCCGGGGTATCCCTGGCGGCCGCGGCAGCCGGCACCGCGTCGCCCGGGGCTTCATCGCCCGGGGCTTCGTCGCCCGGGATCACATCCTCTGGGGCTCCGCCGCCGGCTGCCGCGCCGCCGGGCCGCTGGCTCCCGGAGACGTCGGCGTCGGAGGCCTCCCCGGCGGCTGCCTCCGGAGCGGACGCCGGCTCGGCCACGGACGGTGCCACCACGGACGGCTCGTGGTCGCCGGACAGCTCCTGGTCACCGACGGCCGCGGGCGGGGTGGCCGTGGCGGGTTCGGGAGTCTCGGCGCGCACGCCGGTATGCTCCACGGCCTCATCCGCCACCACGGCCGGAGCCCCTGCGGCCGTCCCGTCCACCGTGACCTGCTCGGCGGCGGACCGCGTTCCGGCGGACACGGGCTCCTCGACAACCGGTGCCGGGGCCACCTCGTCCGGCTCGTCCGGCTCGGCCACCT
>NZ_CEVIVD010000106.1:0-5268 GCF_982290655.1 Protofrankia sp. CiP1_Cm_nod3 | reverse complement strand
TCGGCCGGCTCGGCCGGGGCGGATGTGTCATCCGGCCGCGCCGGGACAGACCTGGGGTAGGCGTCGTGCTGCGGCAGCAGGCGGTTGATGATGCGACCGTTCGGGCCTGGCGCACGGTGCAGACGGCCCTTGTCCGACAGGCGCCGACAGATCTGGTTCACAGTCTGGCGGCGCACCTGGAGCACTTCCGCCAGCTGTCCGTCATCCAGGCCGGCCGGGACCTTTGCCAGCCGCTCAAGAATGCGGTCCGCAACAGTAGACACGAACATGAACGCTATACGCCATCGACGGTGGGGTTGCAAACAGGGTGGGTTCGCTTCATCGTCCGTCGTCCAACCGTAGTGTGTCCGGCGCTCCTCGCAGAAGACGACGCTGAACCGGTGACGACGCGGCCGACGGGACTCCACCGGCCAGCGGTGAGCATTGGCCGCGGGACGGCCGGTGGGCGTTAGCACCAGGCCGTCAGGGGAATGGTCTTGACGGACAAGACCGGCCGCCATGGCCCGTCCTTTGCGATCGGGGATCGGCCGGCGATGCCCCGAGAGCTCTGGTTCGATCAGGAGGATACAGCGATGACGCAGCCGATCCCGGACGGCGGCAACGACGTCGACAGCGGCCACTTCAACAGCGGCTATCCCGACGGCGGCTATCCCGGCAGTGGCTACATCAACACGTACGGAAGCCCACTCGAACAGTCCGAAAGCCTCGACAGCGACGGCCTGGGCTCGACCGACCGCGGTTTCGACCCGCTCGACGACGGCTGGGATCCGCCGGACCGCTTCGGCCCGGGTGAACGCTTCGGCACCACCGCTCAGGAACAACGTGCCGGCGAGTCACTGGACTCGCTGCTCGCCCAGGAGCAGCCCGAGCCGGATCCGTACGACGAGGCGGCGCGACTGGAGTCCGGTGAGGTCCTGGAGTTCGACGTGTACTCCTCGGCCGACGGCCGCTTCTCGGCCGAGGACGCCGTCGAGCGGCCGGCCGCCCTCGACGGCGACGGGGAGCCGGACGACGTGCCGGCCCTGCTCGCCGACGACGAGGGCGTACGGACGGCGACAACAGCCGAACTCGTCGGACACGGGCCGGTCGGCGGCCGCGCCCGCGGCCGCGACAGGGCCAGGCCGACAGGCGCGCCGGAGGAGGAGGCCATCCACATCCGCAGCACAGAATGATCAAAAAGTAGTCGAAGAGCGGCCCCGGAACGATCCGCGGCGCGCAGTGGCCGGGCCGGCACGTGGGCAAATGATCATCGCGGTGTCCGCGCGTCCAGCGACCGGGCGTTCCCGGCACCCAGCACGTAGCAGGCGATCGCCGCGGTGGCGGCGACGTTGAGGGAGTCCACACCGTGCGCCATCGGAATCCGCACCCGGACGGTGGCCGCCTCCAGGGCGTCCCGGGTCAGCCCGGGGCCCTCCGAGCCGAGCAGCACGGCCAGCCGGTCACCCGGACCCGCCTCAAGCCCGTCCAGCGGCACGGCGGTGGCGGACGGCGTGAGCGCGACCAGCGTGAAGCCAATGTCCACCAGCAGGGACAACGCCGCCGGCCACGGGTCGAGACGGGCGTACGGGACGGCGAACACCTCCCCCATCGACACCCGCACCGCCCGCCGGTACAGCGGGTCGGCGCACGACGGGCTGAGCAGGACGGCGTCCATCCCGAGCCCGGCCGCCGAGCGGAAGATCGCGCCCAGGTTGGTGTGGCTGACGATGTCCTCGCAGACCAGCACCCGCCGCGCCGTGGCCAGCACGTCCGCCGCCGGGGCCGGCGGGCGGCGGCACATCGACGCGAGCGCCCCGCGGTGCACCTGGAACCCGGTGATCGTGGCGAGCACGTCCGGGCCGGCGAGGTAGACCGGCACATCCGGCTCCAGATCGGTTGGGACGGTCGCGACCTTCGCCGGCCCCACCAGCAACGATCGCGGACGGTAACCAGCCCGCCGGGCCCGTTCGATGACCATCTCACCCTCGGCGATGAACAGGCCCTCGGCCGGTTCCCGCCGCCGCCGCAGGGCCACGTCGGTCAGCCCCACGTAGTCGCGGACCCGCTCGTCCGCCGGATCGTCGATCTCTATGACGTCCAACCCGCTCCCATCCCCCGGCCTCGGCTCCCGCGGCTACGCCCCCTGGCTGGCCGAACCGGTCAACCCGCACCTGCTCTACACACCCACCATCACCATCTGAGCATCGTCACCGTCAGTCCACGGTCATCCCCGTCAGGAGCCCGCGTGAGCACACCGGACACGGCCACCGGCCCGATAGCCGCCCGCCTCGCCGACGACGCCGCGACGCTGCGCGCCACCGGCGCGATCCGCACCGACCGGGTCCAAGCCGCGTTCGCCACCGTGCGCCGGGACCGCTGCCTGACCCACTTCCGCCTCGGTGACCAGCACATCCCCGTCCCACAGGACAGCATCCCCACAGCGGATGTGCTCGACATCGTCTACAGCGGCCAGCCGCTGCTCACCCGCACCGGCGCCGTACCGTCGTCCTCCTCCACACCAACGATCATGGCCAGGACGCTCGAAGCACTCGACCTGCGCCCCGGCCACCGGGTCCTGGAGATCGGCGCCGGCACCGGCTACAACGCCGCCCTCATCGCGCACCTCAGCCACGCACCCGTGGTCACCATCGAAACCCATCCCCCCACCGCCGCCGAAGCCACCGCATCGATCCACCGATCATTACAACGGGCTGGTAGCACGGGGGGCGCCTGTGCTGCATCCGGAGGTCACCTCGGTCAGCCCGCCGGAGGCGCCGAAGACGGTGATGGTGTTCGACTGCGCTGACAGCTCGAACTGGCTGCGATACCGCACGGCGGGGCCGTCGTTCACCGACGAACCCGGCGGTCGACGGGCGATCACCTCCGAAGTTCGCCTGCACGAGGACGGGTCGTGGAAGGTCACCCGGTTCGCCGTCGAGGGACTCGGGTCATGCTGAAGCGCGTCGTCCCTGTCGCCGTCTGCCTGCTGGGCGTCCTCGCGGTCGGCCCGCCTACGCCGACATCTTCACCTCCGCGGACTGCGACCAGAACCCCTACCCGGGATGTGAACTTGCAGCCGGGCAGAACGGCAGCCCCCAGCTCCCACCGGACGGGGATGCTCGCCCGGCGCCGCGTGGCGGTGGGTCGCAGGGCGGCACGGCCAGCGGCGGGGCGGTGCGTCCGCCTGGTGATGTGTCGCTCGACCCGTCGGAACTCGCAACGTGCTCCTACACCCGCAGCGACTTCCAGCCCGAAGGAGACCCGATCCGGCCAGTTGCGTTCCGCTCCATCCCGCGCGACGGCGGACCGCACGTAGTGGCTGCGGTTCACCGGCCGGGGTCGCTGCGCGTACTGCCTGCCGCGACCGCCCCGGACAGGCAGTCTGGGGCCTGGTACGTCTACCAGTGCCAGAACGACGGGTGGCGCGACGCGCTCTACCGGCCCCCGGTCTGGATACCGGACGGACAGGCCGGTCCGGCGGCTGCCGCCCCCGACCCGGCGGCCCTCGCCGAACAGGCCCGCAACCAGCTCCGCCTCCAAGGCCCGACGATCGCACTCAGCCCGACCGGCCGGCAGCTCATTCGTCTCCCAACCTGGATGTGGCTCGACCCCAGCAGCTGGCATCCCGTCTCCGCCACGGCTGCCGCCGGAGGCGTGTCGGTGACCGCCGTCGCCACCCCCGCCGAGGTCGTCTGGGCGATGGGTGACGGCGCCCAGGTCCGCTGCACCGGCCCCGGTACCCCCCCTACCGGCCCGACATCGACCCGAAAGCGTCCTCACCGGACTGCGGCCACACCTACCAGACCGTCTCCGACGACCAGCCCGGCGGCGTGTTCCCCATGACCACCACCGTCACCTGGAATGTCACCTGGACCGGCGCCGGCCAGACCGGCGTGTTCAACGGCCTCACCACCGTCTCCACCACCCAGGTCACCGTCATCTCCATCTCCGCACTGAGCACCGGCGGGGGCTGACCACAAGACCGCCCACGCAAGGCTCCCTCGGGTCGTCCGGCCCCGCCCAGGGGTGCGACCCCCGCCTTTCCGCGCTGCAACCTCGTCCGATGGAAGGATTGGGCTACCACCGACACCCTGGGTCTTGTGTGATCTACGTCACATATCATTGCCTGTTTTACGGGAAAATGACCGAAAAGTCTGTTCCTTTACGGGCCGCCCGTCCGTTTACCTACCGGACCGCCCATCCACCTACCTGTCTATCGGGTAGGTCCGAGGTGACACATCGATGCAGGTCGGCCGGCATCTGACACCCACCCAAGCGAGCCAGGAATCATGCCGCAATTGGCATCGTATCTAACCGTGGGAGCTGGCGGAAGCGGTCGACGGAACGCGCCCTGTTGGCGGTATCGGATAGTCCGGTTAGCTTTTATTTGCCGCATTTCCGCCGCCGGTTCTGTGAGGTGCCGTAGTCGATCTGTCCCGCGTCCGCCCGTCCCGCGTCCGCCGTCCTGCACCCGCCGACTCGTGCGACGATCCACCGCAAACAGGGGACGGGCCACCGCAGGCCGACACGGAGGACACCGGCGGGAACGGCGCCACAGTGGGGCCGGACACCGACGGACCGACGGCCCACCCTCCGGCCGGAGTGCAGAACGCCCACAATGCCGAATCGGACGTCGATGCGGTGGCGCGCTGGCTGGCCGAGACACTTGCCGAGGCCCCACCCGTCCCGCCAGCGGTCGCCACCCTCATCGCGGGCGTGCTCGCCCGGCGCCCGCCCGCCGCCTAACCTCCCAAGCAGGACCACCGTCGTCTACGCGCCCAGCACACCGACATGTGCGCCCACCGTTGCTCACGGCCTTTCTGGCACGCGAACACCACTTGCCATGTGTATCCAAGGGGTGGTATCGATCGTCCTGGCGTAGGCTCAGGCGTCTCACCAGCATCTTTAGGTAGTCGGGCCGCTTCTTGGTCCGCACCCGCGTTGCGCACTCCGCACGGCTCGGGCGCGGTACGCCGACCACCGCGCCGCCAGACCCTCGTTGATGACGCCGTCCCCGAAACAGCCCCGAAGAAGCCGGATGCGGTCCGGCACGATCACGCAACCTGCTGGTCAGCATCCCCGGCGGATCGGAGAGGACGGCACCCTCTCGAAGCGGCGGCGCGTACTGCCGAGCTGCTCGCCTTTTACGATCAAGGCTGAGAGGCCGACAGCCGCGCCGCGCGCGTGTCGCGGCCAGTCCGGACCCGCACATGGCCCGCGGCTTGTCTCGCAACGTTCAGCTGAGTGCGGCTGTGGGGCGATGTCCACCGCATGCCCTGGTCCGGGGCG
>NZ_CEVIVD010000105.1:16767-18699 GCF_982290655.1 Protofrankia sp. CiP1_Cm_nod3 | reverse complement strand
TCAGTCGTCGCGGCCCTTGGCCCGTCGTCCCATGGCCCGGGAGACCTCGCGTGACGCGTCCCGCTCGGCGAGCACCTGGCGCTTGTCGTAGGTCTTGCGCCCCCGGGCCAGGGCGATCTCCACCTTCGCCCGGCCGTCCTTGAAGTACAGGGACAGCGGGACGAGGGTGAGGCCGCCCTCCCTGGTCTTGCCGACCAGCTTGGCGATCTCGTCGCGGTGCAGCAGCAGCTTGCGACGCCGCCGCGGGGCATGGTTCGTCCACGTGCCCTCGGTGTACTCGGGGATGTGCGCGCCGTGCAGCCACGCCTCCCCGTCGCTGATCTGCGCGAAGGCGTCCACCAGGGATGCCCGGCCCGCGCGCAGCGACTTCACCTCGGTGCCCTGCAACACGATCCCGGCCTCGATGGTGTCGAGGATGGTGTAGTCGTGCCGGGCACGCCGGTTCTGCGCAACCAGCTTCCGGCCGGTCTCCTTGGCCACGTTCGGGGTACCTCATTCTTTCCCTACCAGGTTCCACCGAGGTTACGCCGCCGCCGACCAGCCACGCGGAAGCACAGCGATCACGCCGCCGCCGGCCGTCCGGCGACCCCCTGAGGGTCGGCCAGCCTTCCAGCCCGCTGCCTAAACACGCAGGTGGCGGCGTAGCGCGACAGAAGCCATCGCCGCGGACGCCCCGGTGCCGACCAGCAGGACGCCGGCCACGGCGGCCCACACCGCGTCCCAGCCGAAAAGCGGGAACGCCGTCTGGCGGGCGAACCGGTGATCGACGAGGTAGATCTTGCCCGCGATCAGCGCGGCCGCGGCGAACAGGCCACCGACCATCCCGGCGACGGCGCTCTCCAGCACGAACGGGGCCCGGATCGTCCCGTTCGTCGCCCCCACCAGACGCATGATCGCGGTTTCCCGGCGCCGGCCGTGCGCGGAGACCCGGATCATCGTGTAGATCAGCGCGAACGCGGCCAGCGCCTGGACCGCGGCGAGCGCGAACGCGCCGATGGTGCAGGCGTCCAGGATCCGGTAGAGCGGGGCGAGCAGGGCACGCTGGTCACGGACCCGGTCGACCCCGTCCCGTCCGGCGTAACCGGTGATGATCTCGCCGGCCCGGCGCGGGTCGGCGAGCGTGAGACGGAACGAAGCGGGCAGGTCGGCCGCGCTCACCCCGCTGACGATGTCGGGCGAGTTGCGGAAGTCGCGCCTGAAGCGCTCGAACGCCTGCGCCTTGTCCTCGTAGCGGACGGCCTGCACCAGGGGGTCGGCACGCAGGTCGGCCGCGAGGGCGTCGCGTTCGGCGCCGGAGATGTTGTCGTCGAGGTCGATGACGGCCTGGATGCGGTCCAGGAGGAAACCGTCGACGGTGTGGGCCTGGGCCCGCAGCAGCAGCCCGGCGCCGAGCAGGGTCAGGCAGATGGCCACGGTGACGATCACCGCGACGGAGGTCGCCAGGTTGCGCCGCAGGCTGGTGAGGCCGATCGCGAGCAACGCCCCGGCGCGCATCCCGGCCATGTCCTCGCTGCCGCTGCCCGGCGGCCTGGGAAGCCGGAGCCTCCCGAGCCCGCCGAGCCCGCCCGAGCCGTCCGGCCCGCTCTTCCCGTCGGGCCTGCCCGAGCCGTCGGCCCCGCTCTTCCCGCCCGGCCCGCTCTTCCCATCCGGTCTGCCCGGCTCATCCGGTTCATCGGATAGGCCTGGTTTGTTGGGTTTATCAGGCTTACCGGGCTTGCCGGGCTTTGTGGTCACGGCGTCAGGGGGCCGGCTCGTAGCCGCCGGATGCCTGGTCACGCACGAGCGTCCCGTGCTCGAGCTCGACGACCCGTCGGCGCATGGTGTCCACCAGGGCGGCGTTGTGGGTGGCCATGACGACGGTCGTCCCCACCCGGTTGATCGCTCCCAGCAGGTTCATGATCCCAGCTCCGGTGGCCGGGTCGAGGTTGCCGG
>NZ_CEVIVD010000105.1:15541-16291 GCF_982290655.1 Protofrankia sp. CiP1_Cm_nod3 | reverse complement strand
GCTCGTCGGGGTAGCGGTTCTCCTTGCCAGCGAGCCCGACCAGACCGAGCACCTCGGGCACGACCGTGCGGACCACGTGCCGCGGACGGCCGGTGACGTCCATGGCGAAGGCGACGTTGCCCGCGGCGGTCCGGTCCGCGAGCAGCCGGAAGTCCTGGAAGACACAGCCGACCTGACGGCGCAGCAGCGGTACCCGACGGTCGGGGATGCTCGCCACGTCCCGGCCGGCGAACTCGACCACGCCGGAGGTGGGCCGCTCCTCCCGCAGCAGCAGCCGCAGCAAGGTGGACTTGCCCGAGCCGGACGGGCCGACCAGGAAGACGAACTCCCCTGCGGTGATCTCGAGGCTGATGTCGTCCAGGGCGGGCCGCGTGCCGCTATGGTAGCTCTTGGTCACCGATGTCATACGTATCATCGCGGGCACTCCCGGCTTTCGCGGATCTCCGGGCACGCGGTCGTGGCCGCCCCCGGCTCCGGACGGGCGGATGCCCCGACCGCCGGCGAAACGATCCCCGGGCGCGACGGCTCCGCCCTCGCTCCCGCCCCTTCGCTCAAAGCCATGATCGCATATCCTTTAACCATAGAGCATCAATGTGGACACACTGCGTCATCATCAGATGCTAAAACAAGATCTCTTTTAGTTACCCGACGCACATGTCCGGATGTCGACATGTTGGTGCGCGGTGCACGCCGACGGATGCACGGCGCGCACTGCCGATCACGCGCCGGCACGTTGCCCGCGGGCCCGCC
>NZ_CEVIVD010000105.1:10544-15241 GCF_982290655.1 Protofrankia sp. CiP1_Cm_nod3 | reverse complement strand
GTGGTCTGGTCACCGTCCGCTCTGTCATCGCCGGTGCGGACGAGCGTCCGGTGAGCGGGCAGGTGGACAGGGCCGATCGCTCGTCAGATAGTGGAACTTTCCTTGGCCGCCAGACATTGTGCGGGGCGGACAGGCCGTGCACGCGGCGGCCGGCTGTTCGTCACCATCGCGCGCCAGCCGGACACAGGGCAACCGGACGCAAGGGAGGTCGACGGCATGTGCTGCGAGGACCTGGTATGCGCCCGATGCGCCGGGCCAGTGGCCGAGGCCCGGTGCCCGTCCTGCCGGTCGGCTCGTGACTCGATGCACCACTCGTCCTTCACGATCACTCCGCAGCTGCTGATCGCCGTTGTCGCGGTGCTCCTGATGCTCGCCCTGCTGGCCGCCCATCACGGCTGAGCCAGGGCGGGCAGCCCTCCCGGTCGCTTCCAGGGCACGTGCGGCGTGGGCGCGACGTTGGACGGGTAGCCCGACCGGACGCGACGCACCGTCGCCGGCCGTCAGGACATCGACCGTGAGGAGAGCGGATGCCGTCTGTCAGCATGCCGCGGCCACGCGGTCGCGCCGGCCGGGCGGCGGGCGGTCACGGTCCCGCCCGTGCGGCCCTGCGCGCCCGCGCGGCGGTAGCTCTCATCGGCCTGGCCGGGATCGTCCTTGCCGGCTGCGGCTCGACCGGTACCTCCCAGGCGGACGATCCCGCGGGCACGTCCACCGGCTCCGGTCAGGGTGGTTCGCACCAGGACGGCTCACAGCGGCCGGAGACGGTTGCCAGCGGGCTGCGGGTGCCCTGGGGCCTGGCGTTCCTTCCCGACCGTTCCGCGCTGGTGGCCGAACGTGGCAGTGGCCGCATCCTGCGCGTGCCGGCGAACGGCGGCACACCCACCGAGGTCATGCGCATTCCTGACGTAGCGGCCGGCTCCGGTGAAGGCGGTCTGCTCGGTCTGGCGGTCTCCCCCGGCTATGCCACCGACCATCTCGTGTACGCCTACTACACCACCGCCATCGACAACCGGATCGTGAGATTCCCGCTGCCGTCGGGTGACACACCGCGGGCGGCCGTCGAACCGATTCTCACCGGGATCGCGAAGGCCACCATCCACAACGGTGGACGTATCGCCTTCGGCCCCGACGGCATGCTCTACGCCAGTACGGGTGACGCCTCGGAAAAGAGCAGGGCCCAGGACGCGTCCAGCCTGAACGGCAAGATTCTGCGGATGCGTCCCGACGGTTCGGTACCGGCCGGCAACCCCGGCCCGGGTTCGCTCGTGTACAGCCTCGGCCATCGCAACGTCCAGGGCCTGGCCTGGGACTCCGCCGGTCGGCTGTGGGCCACCGAGTTCGGCCAGAACACCTACGACGAGGTCAACCTGATCCAGCCCGGACACAACTACGGATGGCCCCTTGTCGAGGGCAGGGGTGACACCGACGGCGGCCGCTTCACCAGTCCCTTCGTCACCTGGAAACCCGCCGAGGCCTCCCCGAGCGGGGCCGCGATCATCGGTAGCACCCTGTATGTGGCCGCGCTCCGCGGCGAGCGGCTCTGGGCCGTCCCTCTTGACGGAAAGGGTGCTGGCACACCGCACGCTCTTCTGGACGGCGCATTCGGGCGCCTGCGCACTGTCGTGGCCGCTCCCGACGGATCCCTGTGGATTACGACCAGCAACACGGATGGACGTGGCTCACCACGTGACGGCGATGACAGAATTCTGCGTCTCACCTCGTTCTGACCGCCGCGAACCGGTCCCGGCCACCATGAGCCGGCCCCGGCGGACAGTCTGATGACGTCCCGGCTGTCGAGATCTCCAGGCGGATACGGGCTGAGGCTGCCCAACCGCCGCGTGACGCTGCGCGCCAGCGCATCCGGCCCGGGCCCCACGGACGCCCGGAGGACGGGCCACAGCGCGACCGGTCGCGACACGACCGGACGCGACGTCTGTGCTCTCGGCAGGCCCGGGCCCCCGCATGCCGGCGATCCGTCCGGCGATCCGTCCGGCGCGGGCTGGACGCTGCGCTACCCCGCCGGCACAGTGCTGATCGTGGCCGGCATCCCCGGGGCCGGCAAGAGCACACTCATCCGGCACGTGTTCGGCGACATCACGGACCCGGGCCCGAAGCCGAGCCCGGAGCCAGGCTCGGACCCGAGGGCACGGACGCGGGGCGCCAGGCCGCTGATCCTGGACTCCGCCGACATCCGGACCGCGTTACGGGCCCGCCTCGGGCCGCGCCTGCCGTACCGGCTGTACCGGCCCGCGGTACACATCGCGCACTACGCCCGGATCGCGTGGATGACGGCCCGGCACGGTGAGAGCCTCGTCGTCCACGAGTGCGGGACGCGGCGATGGGCGCGCCGGGCCATCACCGGGCTCGCCCGAGCACGCCACCGGCCCGCCCATCTCATCCTGATCGACGCACCGTCGGCGGACGCGCTCGCGGGACAACGGGCCCGGGGCCGGACGGTACGTTCCCGCGCGTTCCGGCGCCACGAACGGTCGTGGGCCCGGCTGCGGGCCGCGGGCCCGGCGGCGCTGTACCGCGAGGGCTGGTCGTCGGCCCGGGTTCTCGACCGCCGCGACGCACGCACCCTGAACGCGATCCGTTTCGGCTGAACGGCGGAACGCCCGACGGCGCCCGGCGGGCCCGGCGCGGGGCGTGATCACGAGCTGTCGGGGGCGAATCCGAGTGCCTCGTCCGTGGCGTGCATGACCTCGTCGAAGTCGAGGCCCATGCCGAGCAGCAGGTCCACCGCGGCCGAACGGACCTGGCCCACGATCACCACGGCGGGCAGCGTCTGTTCCGGTGACAGCGCCCGCGCGGCCAGCCGGACGGCCCGCATGGCGCTGCGGTGCGCGTCGGCCCGCGCGTCGGCCGCCTGGCCGGCCGACGTGCCCGCCCGCGCCCGCGCGCCGCGGCCCCGGTGAGGCCCGGCCTGCTCCTCGACCAGCGCCGTCAGGTATCCGCCCAGCGCGCGGACCGCCTCGGCGAGCTGGCTGACCGCGTCGACGAGCACCGGCGGTGCCGGAGCGCCCAGCCGCAGCAGCATGACCGCGGACCGGGCGAGAACACGCACGTTGCGTACCGCGTGGTCCATCTTCGCGGCGACCTCGCCGTATGCCGCCAGCGACGGCGAGCGGCGCCGGCGCAGGATGGTGAACCGGGCCGACTCCTCGGCCACGGCGACCGCGCCGTGGAACGCCGCGACCGCGGAGTCGATGCCGCGCGCCTCCTCCAGCGTCTGCCGGGCAGCGTCGTGGTCGTCGGCTTTCAGCGCGGCCGCGACACTGTCGAGGACGTCGGCCAGCCGTTCGAACACCGGCGCGGACTCGTCGGCCAGCTCGGTCAGCGGGTCGGTCCGCAGCGGCAGCTGGTTGACCGCGATGGCGACGGCGCCGCCGACCATCGCGTCGAAGAACCGGGCGGGGACGAGACCGCCGTCCGCCGGCGTGGTCACGGCGACATAGATGGCGGACACCGCCGACTGCACCACGAGGATCGCCCCGCCGCCGAGGAAGGCGGCCACGGACAGGGTGAGGACGGTGACGGCCACCACCGACCAGACGCTCGCCGGGCCGATGGCATTGGAGATCACATCGGCGATCAGCACGCCTACCGCGACTCCGACCCAGATGTCCAGCGCCCGCCGCAGCCGTTGCCCGCGGGTGACCCCGAGGACGATCAGTGCGGCGGCCGGGGCGAAGAACGGCAGGTCGTCCCCGACGAGATACACACCCAGCAGCCAGGCCACGGTCACGGCAAGACCCGCCTCGACGACCGCGTCCACGCAGCCGCGTAATCGCCGCAGGCCCTGAGCGAACCATGACCGGGCCGCCCGCAGCCGGCCTGCCCATGGCCCGGCCGCGGCCGCGGGCCCGGACGGCCGGAGGCCAGGCGACGGGGGGGCCTGCGACGGGGGGCCGGATGGCAGCTCGCGGCTGGTTGCCGGGCCGGCGGCCAGCGTGACCGCCGGCCGGTGCCGGTGCTGGGTCATCGTCGTGGCTCCGGTTCTGCTCTGCGGTCCGGGCCTGGGAGCGGCCGGACTGATGATCCTGATCGGGCGTCGGCCGGGTGGCCCCGCGGGGCCACGGGATCAGAGCCTCGCCGTCGCGGGATCAGAACTCCTTCTGCCGTAAAGTGTCAATCTCATTCCTTACCGTGACGACATCCCCGATGACGATGACGGCCGGCGGCTGGATGGCGGCCTGGGCGACCAGGGCCGGGATGTCGGCAAGCGGGCCGGCGACCACCTGCTGGTCACCACTGCCGCCGTCGCGGATCACCGCTGCCGGGGTCGACGCCGGGCGCCCACGCTTGATCAGTTCGGCGGTGATCTGCTCCAGCGCGCCGATGCCCATGAGGATGATGATCGTCCCGGGGCCGGTCGCCACGGCGTCCCAGTCGACCGTCGAGCCCGGATGCGACGGGTCGACATGGCCGGACACGATCGTGACGTCCTGGGTGATCCCACGGTGGGTGACCGGGATGCCGGCCAGTGCGGGCACCGCCGTCGCGCTGGTCACCCCCGGGACGACCTCGCAGGGCACCCCGGCGGCCGCGCAGGCCAGCGCCTCCTCGCCGCCGCGGCCGAAGACGAACGGGTCGCCGCCCTTGAGACGCACCACCCCCAGGCCACGCCGGGCGCGTTCGACGATCACCTGGTTGATCTGCTCCTGGGTGAGGTTGTGGCCGTGCGGCGCCTTGCC
>NZ_CEVIVD010000105.1:5852-10059 GCF_982290655.1 Protofrankia sp. CiP1_Cm_nod3 | reverse complement strand
GGTCCCGGTCCACGTCTCGCTCCTGGCCCCGCTCCTGGCCCCGGTCCTGATCCCGGTCCTGGCCCCCGTCCTGATCCCGGTCCTGATCCCGGTTCCACTGCTGGTCCCGGTCCGGGAGCTGGCCTCTGCTCCGCTCCCTGTCCTGGTCCGCGGTCCCGCCTGGGCGGGCTGCCCCGCGTAAGGCACCCGCATGCCCGTCGTCGCCGCCATGCCCGGCCGCCATCGGTGGATCCGTGTCGAGTCTGCCCACGATGAGAGTGTGCGGCCTCCGGCGCGGAAAAGCCGTAGGTAGGTCCCGTCGTGATGGCAGCGGCTGCCACACCTGTGACCTGCGCGTCCGTAGGTGGCAACCGCGGCCGCGGCGGAGGTTTCTACCTACTGTCCCGCCGATGCGTCCTCTGTCCCCGCCGATGTGTCCCGCTGATACGGCGCAGGCCGCTGAGTACGAGGGCGACCATCTCGTCGGTGTCGTCCGTGGCGAACAGCGTTTCGTTCTCGGCCTGGTCGAGGCCGTTGGCGAGCGCCTCCGGGCCGGCCACCCGCAGCTCGGTGAGCAGGCCGTCGTAGTCGACCGGTGTGCCGGCGCGGGCCGCCTGCGCCACCAGCTCGGCGTATCCCGGACGGGCCGCGAGCTGGCTGTCCAGCTCCAGGTCACGGGGCCGCCCGCCGGTCACGGCCTCGATGACCCGCTCGGTGCAGCCGCCGAAGCCGCCCAGCAGGAACAGCGGCCGCCCGGCCCGCAGCGTGAGCACGGCCTCCTCGAGCAGGCCGGGGTAGAGCCCCGCGCCGACGACGACGGCACCGCCGAGCATCACCCGCGCGTCGGTCTCGGTGGCCATGCGCTCACGCATGGCGGTCAGCGCGCGGGCCCGCTTCCAGCGGGCCACCACCGCGTCACCAGCGCTGCCGATGTTACCTGGGTCGTCCCGCAGATCCGGGTCGTCAGGACTGATGTCGGCCGGTGGCGGCACACCGACCACCGTCGCGACGTCGACGAGCTCGGCCTGTTCGTCCACCCCGAACCGCAGGAACAGGTGCCACGCCAGGTAGTCGGTCACCCGCTCCGGCCCGGGCCGGCCGGGCAGGTCGTAGGTGTCGACGAGATCGAACAGGACCCGGCTGTACCCGCCGGCGCGCAGGTCACCGCCGTAGGCGAGGGAGCCGCCAGCGGCCAGGACATGCCGGGCGATCTCGACGAACGCGTGCCGCTGGTGCGGCACCCCCAGGCCTCGCCGGACCAGGTCCGGGCTGTCCGAGATCGAGACGGCCACCCGGATGTCCGCGAGCGAGCTCACAGCAACCTCCTCGCGCGCTCTGTCACCACCGGGCCCGTCGCGGGCCCCATCATGTCGGGAGTCATGTCAGGAACAGCGGTCATGTCGAGAACAGCATCGTCGGCGTCACCATCCGTAGCGAACCGTCGAGCTTCGCCAGCACCCGGCTCTCCTCGGTACCCAGCGGTGGATCAGGATATAGAAGATCGACTGGGGACGCACCTCCGGCGGAATTCCGTGGCAGATCAAGCAGCGTCAGCAGTTCGGGTGGCCGGGCCAGCAGGAACGCGGGCAGAGCGACACCGTGCCGGCCGCACATCTCGGCGGCCCGCAGCGGGAAATACCGGTGCCTGAGCGTCTCGGTCAGCAGAACGCCGACCAGACGGTCGAGAACCGCTCGCGAGTCATGGTGCCAGCGGACGGTCGGAACGTTGCCGAGATACGGGAAGGCGCGCGCCGAGTGGTCCGTGAACGCGTCCAGGACAACCACCGGCATGGACGCGCGCTTCGCGCCGAGGAGCTCCCGCTGGCACCACGGCCGTGAACCATACGAATCCGAGTTCACCGCGAGCAGCGCGCTACTGGTGGCCGCGGCGTCGAGAACGTCGGCGAAAGAGTCCCCACCGGATATGTGGTGCGCGTCGAGGAAGTCGTCGACATCGGTCTCGAGCCGAAGATGCCGGGCCACCTGCCTGGCGATGTCACCGCCATCCGCGGACGCGTAGCTGATGAACACCCGGACCGGATCCGCGGCACCGATCTGACGGCACACCCGGTGGACGACATGGTTCAGCAGGACCTGCTCACGAAAACGCGCCGGCAGCGTGTGCAGGTCGACGACGTCGACGTCGGCCGCGACGGGGACGCGGGCGAAGTTGGGAGTGAGCGCGAACGGCAGCAACCAGTTACCGGGCCCGGCGCCGACAGCGCGCAGCAGTTCCGCGAGATAGTCGTTCCAGCCGGCGCCCACCAGGGCGTTGTCGATGAGCAGGACGATGACATTGCGCTCGGCCAGGCTGAGATCGACAGGTGGTGGCACGTCGGCGGCCCGCCGCGCGCCACGGCCGTCCGGGTGGCGGTGCAAAGGCCCGCCAGCCGACCAGAAACGCACCGGAACTCCCAGCGAGCGGGCGGCCGGCCGCGACGGGTCGGCCGTCAGATGCGTGAAGACGGCGTCGGCGAGCTGGTGGGCTTCCGCGCCGGCACCGGAACGCCAGACCACGTGTACGGCGACGGGCGGCCGCGGTCGCCCGGCGGCGCTCACCAACGGTCGTCAGTCGGGTCAGGATGCATTCCGGCACGATAATCCGGTGCCGCATTCGGGCACCACGGCGGGGGTTAGGAGGGCCGGTCCAGCGCCAGGACGGCCTCTGCCAGGACGGACGGCCCCTGCCGGGACGGCCGCCGGGAGGCGGACACCCCCGGTGGGCGAACGGTCTTCGGCGGCGACGCCGGCCGTCAGCCCGCCACTCGTCCGCACGACATCCCACGTGCGCGGCATGCGCCCCGGGCGTTTCACATGGCCCGGCCGGTGGGCCGCTGGGCCGCGGCCGGCCGGGCGTCCGCGACGCGTTCTCCGGCGCCGGAAACAACGGGGCACGCCGAGAACAGCCCGGTCACGTCGAGAAGAGCATCGTCGGTGTCATCAGCCGCATCCTCGGCTCGAACTCGTGTAGCAGCCGCGTCTCCTCGCTGTCCAGCGGAGGATCGGGATAGACGACGGTCAGGTCCACCTCCACCGAGCCGGCGCGGCGGCGCAGCTCAAGCAGCGTGAGCGGCTCGGGCGGCCGGGAAAGGCAGCAGTACGGCCGGTCGACCCGCCGCAGCCGGGACAGCCAGGCCACCTGGCGGGGAAAATACCGGTGCCGGAACGACTCGGCGAGGAGCAGGCCCAGCAGCCGCTCCATGACGAGCGGCGAGTCCGGTCTCCAGCGCAGTATCGGAATGTTCCCGAGATAGGGCGAGCGACGCTCGTCGCGGTCCTCGACCGCGTCCAGCAGAACAATCGGTCCGAGTTCGCGCTTGGCCCTGATGACCTCGTGCCGGCACCATCCCCGGGAGCTGTAGGAATCGGTCACGATCGCCAGGAACGCCGACGCGGAAATCGCCCGGTCTATCGCCTCGACGAGCCGTTCACCGGCGGCGATACTGTGCACGTCGAGAAAGTCACCGACGTCCGTGCACTCGTGCAGATATTTGCGCACGGCCAGCGCCACGCCCCGGCCGTCCGTCGAGGCGTGGCTGAGCAGTACGGTGAGCGGGGAATTGTCGTCGGTGACATGCCGGAAGAGCCGGTGCAGGATTTTGTTCACGAACACCTGGTCCCGCAGCTCGTGGGCTGCCTCGTAGAGCCTGAGGCAGTTCACGTCCGAGATCGACGAGGTCCGGTCGACCTTCCGGGTGAGCAGCACCGGCAACAGCCAGTGACGAGATGACGCCGAGGTCATGCCGACGAGCTCGGCGATGTAGTCGTTCCAGCCGCCGCTTATCAGCCACGCGTCGACAAGCAGCACCACGATGTTGCGTTCGGCCCGCTCGAGATCGACGGCTGGCGGCGGATCGTCCCGTCCGGGCGACCGCGGATTCGGCGTGGACGTCCAGAAACGGACCGGCACACCGAGGCCTCGCACCCGCGGGCGCCACGGATCGGCGCACAGGAACTTGAAGGCGACGCCGGCAAGATGCTCGCCGAGGCGACTGCCACCGTGCCAGACTACATGCACCGCAACAGGCAATCGCCTGTCAGCGGTTACCAACGGTCGTCAGCCGAGTCGGGATACACCCCGGCACAATAACCGGGCGGTCATGCCCGTCCTGGGGCCACGTGCCAGACCGTGGCTCCGGCTATGCGTCAGGGACACGTGCCAGAACCACGCATCAGGACGCGGCCCTTCCCAGTGCCCGGGCCCGGCCCGTCTCGGTCTCGGTCTCGG
>NZ_CEVIVD010000105.1:1118-5483 GCF_982290655.1 Protofrankia sp. CiP1_Cm_nod3 | reverse complement strand
CGGACAGGTGAGCGGATACGGACGGGGGTTATCCCTGCCGCTCCGTGGTCCGCCGCCAGCGGATCTCCGCGTCGATGAACTCGTCGATGTCGCCGTCGAGCACCGCCGCCGTGCCGGACGTCTCGACCTCGGTCCGCAGGTCCTTCACCATCTGGTACGGGTGCAGAACGTAGTTGCGGATCTGGGAGCCGAAGGAGACGTCCTGCGGCCCGCCGGTCAGCCGCTGCTTCTCGGCGGCCTCCTCGGCCCGCCTGCGTTCGAGCAGCTTCGCCTGGAGCACCATCATGGCCGCGGCCTTGTTCTGTAGCTGGCTGCGTTCGTTCTGACAGGTCACCACGATGTTGGTGGGCAGATGGGTGATCCGCACCGCGGAGTCGGTGGTGTTGACGCCCTGCCCGCCCGGCCCGGACGACCGGAAGATGTCGATCCGCAGCTCCTTGTCGTCGATCTCGACGTGGTCGGACTGCTCGACCGCGGGTGTCACCTCGACCCCGGCGAACGAGGTCTGCCGCCTGTTCTGGTTGTCGAAGGGGCTGATCCGTACCAGCCGGTGGACGCCGTGCTCGCTGCGCAGCGTCCCGTACGCGTAGGGCGCCCTGATCTGGAACGTGGCGGACTTCAGGCCCGCCTCCTCTGCCTCTGAGGTGTCGAACACCTCGGCGGCGTACCCGTGCCGTTCGGCCCAGCGCAGATACATGCGCAGCAGCATCGCGGTCCAGTCGGCGGCATCCACGCCGCCGGCGCCGGCCGAGAGCTGGACGATCGCGTCACGCTCGTCGTACTCACCGGAGAGCAGGGTGCGGACCTCGAGCGTGGAGATGTCGCGGGCGAGCGTGGGCAGGTCGTTCGCGGCCTCGGCGAGCAGGTCGTCGTCCCCCAGGTCGAGGGCGGCGATGACGTCGTCGAGACGCCGGCGCAGCGCCTCGACCCGCGAGATGTCCCCACGTACCGACGACAGTCGCCTGGTCACGACCTGGGCGCGTTCCTGATCGCTCCACAGCTGTGGGTCCGCTGCCTCGCGTTCCAGATCGGCTGCGCGACGACGGAGAGCTTCGAGATCAAGAACGGCCTCGATGCCGGCAAGCGTCGCGTCGAGAGCCTTGATCTCCTCTGTGATGTCGGCGGCCATGAGACCCACCTTACCGTCGGACGCACCGCACCCCCAGCCGTACAGATCTTGCCTCTCCGTTGCCTCCGGTTCGCCGCGCGACGCGGATCACGGCCCGTCGGTCGCCACGGAACGTAACCGATGATAACGGGGAAAGATCGCGGTACGCGGGAAAGCGGGCGCGTGGGGGCGCGCGGAGGGAACATGGGGGCATGCCCAGCCCAGCACGGCCGGGGCCGCGAAACCGTGGCGCACACGCCTGCCAGCCCGCCGCGACCGAGGCGATGTCATCCGGTGGAAACACCGAGGCGCCAGCTGAAATAACAGGGAAACAATGTTACGAGAAAGCGACGGTGTTACAGCCAGGTAATTTACCCCGGCCGGCCACACCGCCGACACGGCCCGCCCGGCGGCGTAATACCCTTGTGAGACACACAACACACCGCCACATCCCGGCACGGAAGCGGCAGGCGTTCCGAAACGCTATCGTTGGTAACGAGTGGCTTCTTCGGCCTGGAAGTGGTGACGTCGCATGCGCCCTTCCAGGGCTTGTCGGAATCGGCACCGGTGAGCACGGGAGCTCCGCCGCGCGTCGTCACCCTCGGGTGAGTCGTGGCCCTTGGCGGACAGAAAGAGAACCACGGTAATACGCCCGCCCGAACCCGAAGGACGCCGACATGCCTGAGCCTGCCGACCGACGACGGGTGCTCGCGGCCACCGTGGCCCCCATTGTCGCCATGACCGACCAGGCAAGCACCAGCGACCTGCACGAAGCCTGCGCACGGGCGCTGGAACAGGCGCTGGACAGCTACGAGACCGCCGACCTGGCCGACATCGTCTCCGGCCTGACCAGGCTGGAGGAGACCATGCGCACGGTGCCGCGTGCGCGGCGGCTACGGGGATCGGTCGCGCTGGACTGGATGCGGCTGCACGCCGCCGTGACCACCACCATGGCCGGAGCCGCCTACGACCAGGGCCGTCACGGCGACGCCGTGTCCCTGGCCGACCGGGCCGCGACGGTCGCCCGGGCCGCCGGTGACGGGCCGCTCGCCGGCCGTGCGCTGACCGTCCGCGCCCGGGTGGTCCGCCAGCACAACCCGGCGGTGGCGTTGCAGATCGCCGATGCCGCCGGCCGTATCGCCGGCACGAGCCCGGCCCGGGCGCTGGTCGCCGGCAAGGTCTCGGCCAGCTCGTATGCCGCGGTCGGCGACGTCGCCGGGGTCCGGCGCTCGGTGGCCCAGGCATGGAAGATCATGGAGCTGATGGACAGCTCCGCGCACGGGCGTCCGGGATTCGCCCTCGACACCTACTCCCCCGCCGACCTCGCGCTCGCCTCCGCCGAGGCGTTGACCACCGTGGGCGTCGCCGAGGACGCGGACAGCCACCTCGAGCGGGCGTCCGAGATGATCGACGACAGCGGACAGACCGGGATGGTGGTCGCGGTGCACATGGCGCGGGCCCGGGCCGCGCTCAGCCGCGAACGTCCCGACCCCTACGAGGCCAGGCAGCACGCCTCCCACGCGGTGACCCTCTCCCTGCAACGGCCAGCGGAATGGGTCGCCCGGCTGGTGCACGACATCTCCGCGCTCGCCACCAGGCGCACCGGCCACGACCTGGACGACCTGATCGCCACCACCTCCCCCTGGTTCTGACGGGGGTTGCCATGGGCCTTTCCAGGAAGGCTCCCGACGAGGCGCGGCCCGCGGCCCGGACCGGGGCGGGCGGTGCCGTCACGGCAGATTACCCGCGGTACCGCCTGCCGTAGCGGCTGGTGTTCATCGGCTGGTGTTCCGCGGGACGCGGGGGGCGTGGCCGGGCCGTAGCCGGGCCGGCGTTTCAGGGCGCGGGCGGGCGGACGAGTGACTGGGCGTCCGCGCTGGCCGTGACGGTCAGCGGGCCGATCCCCAGGATCGCCACCACCGGCAGGGTCACCGTGCGGATACCGGTCACCCGGACCGTCGCCGGCTCCACCAGTTCCGCGGTCAGCGTCGTGCGCCCGGACGGGTCGGCGTCGCTCTGGTACTGCGCGACGGTCGCGGCGACCGCCGTCAGCGGCAGCCGCTGGAGCTCCCCCGTCGCGGTGTAGATCGCCGTCTCGTCGACGCTCTGGGCCGCGGCGAGCGCCGCACCGTCCGCGGCGGAGGCGAGCGAACGCCTGGCCAGGTACACCACGGACACGTCGGTCACCACGAGCGCCAGCATCAACGCGACAAGAACATAGCCGAGGGTGAGAATCAGGATCGATCCCTCGTCCCGCACCCGGTGGCCTCCCGGCCCCCGGCGCATGGGACGTTTACACAGGTCAACGCACATCCGCGTCCCCTCCGGTCCGCAGCCAGGCGGCACTTGGCCCGCGGGCTGCCCCACCAGGGCCCGCGACGGCCACGATTTTCCGCGTCCGATCCGCCGCTCATCGGTGAGCGCAGGCTTTTCAGTTTCTCAAAGGGGCCGGAGCGCTCCGTTCAGGACCCCGCTCGCGGAAGCGCACCGCACCCAGTGCCTGGCCGATACCGAGCGACAAGGCCGGCTGGGACGACCAAGAAGACCACCGCGGGACGGCACACCTACGAGGATGTCGGGGAGCTGCTGGCCGAACTCGTGCTCACCGGCGAGGACATGGATCGCGCCCGCGAAACCACCGCCGGCCACATCCGTGCATGGCGATGGCGATGGGCACCTTGCCCAGGCCGCGGCTCCCGTGCCACATCAAGCGGCTGCTCCTTTGAGGATCCTGGCTCACGCCCCCAGCGGATCCGGACCGCGGGATGATCAAGAAACCATGGAGCATGGTAAGATGCGAGGAATCTGTTCACAGGCTGTCCAGGATGGGAAGGGGGGCCGAGATGGACCACGAGCCGCCGGCCGTTCTGGCCGATGTCGAATTTGTCGACCTTTCCCCTACCGCGCAGGCAGCGCTCGACGAGGCACTGGCCGAGGCCGATGCCGGCCACACCGAGCTGTACGACAGCGTCGAGGAGTTCGACGCGTCCCTGCGAGCGGCCGTCGTCGGCGACCTGGTCGAGTATCCCCGTACGGCCTGACCCAGACTTCTGCTCTGTGGCAGAAAGAGTATCGTGCGTGTGTGCCCACATTCGAGCGGACCTTACGCTTTCTGGACATGTACCGCCGTCTGACTCCCGCCCAGCGTGAGCGATTTCTGCGCGCACGGGACATGTTTCTCGTCGACCTCCGTAGCGGGAACGGGTTCCGCAAGGGGCTACGAGTCAAGGGCGTACGGACCCGACCAGGAGTGTATG
>NZ_CEVIVD010000105.1:0-727 GCF_982290655.1 Protofrankia sp. CiP1_Cm_nod3 | reverse complement strand
TGACGTGGGCACCCGACGGTCGCGCGACGTTTGCCTACGGACCGTCCAAAAAGACCGATGAACCACACATCGTCTGGCTGGAAGTCGGCACCCACGATATATTTTAACAAAATTATCCAGCGGCGCGGGCCACCCATTCGATCCAAGTGATAGCGTATTAATGAATGCGACATTCCTGGCCATGACAAGGGCGCGGCGAGACCACGGACAGCAGGGAGAGTCGGCTGGCGATCCGCCCGATGTCGGGCGGCAGATCATCGCCGTGGAGCACATCCACCAGCGGCGCGGACGCGACGAGGAACAGCCGCACGTCCTCGTCGCAGAGAATGTCGACAAGATTGGCGAATCGTTGCCGGGCGTCCCGGCCGACCTCCGCGAGACGCGGCAACCTGGAAATCACCCAGGTCGTGAAGCGGCCGGTGAGAATCAGATAGTCCGTCGCGGACCTGGCCGTGTCGCACAGATCGAAGAAATCGAACCAGACGAGGTCGCCGCGGGCCGTCAAGGCCCGGATCCGCCGGTCGCCCACGTCGAGTGCGGTGGTTTCCGCCTCGGCCGGGGCCGTCAGGCCGGCGTCATGGAGCTGGGCGTCCGTGCCAGGCCACATGTAGACACCGGTCTCGAACCGCGACCGGGGCTCACCCGACCAGGACCGGCCGCGGTAGTCCCGTGAACCGGCAAGCTCGACCACGTCCATCGTCTGTCCGATCTTCTCGATCATGGGAAC
>NZ_CEVIVD010000104.1:9548-18575 GCF_982290655.1 Protofrankia sp. CiP1_Cm_nod3 | reverse complement strand
GCCGGGCGGGGGATGATCGCGGGAGACCGGAGCGAGCAGGTCGAGCTGATGAGCCGGGCCAGGCCGAGCAGGGCCAGGCCGAGCAGGGCGAGCCGGTGAGAGGGTGGGAGCAGGGGGATGCCGGATCGGGAGTAGCGGCACTCAGCGAAGTGGGAGTCGACGAACCCGCACATGGGTCGCGCTGAGCGATACGACGACGCCCTGTTCGAGGTCGGCTTCTAGCGCAGGCAGGTTGGCCAGCAGCAGGGCGGCTTGCGCGTCCGGCTTGAGCTGGTCGCCGGACCGGAGCAGGACGAGCGAGGGAGCGGTGCCACGACTGAGCGCGAGCAGAGTGGTGAAATCGCTGTCGGCGGAGATGATCGAACGCCCCTCGGTGACGGCGAACGCGCTGACCTCGGTGTCTGGAGAACCGCCAAGCTCGTGCTCGAGGACGTGCGTCGCGTCGATGCCCTTGTCGCGCAGCAGCTCGGCGACCCGTGGCGAGAGGTTCTCGTCGACGAGGATCCTCATGCGGCGATGAACGGGCGCTCCTGCGGCATCGTCTCCGCGGCGAACGCGAGAGCCGCGAGCACGTCGTCGCGCGTGAGTGACGGGTAGTCGGCGAGCAGCTCATCGACCGTCGAGCCAGCCGCGAGCTGGCCCAGCACCGCGGACACGGTGATTCGGGTACCGCGAATCGTCGGTGCGCCCGCCATGATGGCGGGGTCGGCGGTGACGCGGCCGGCGGTGGTCATGGCTGGGAGTCTACCGGCGGACCTTCCGAGCCGGTGGCCCGATGATCGTCGGGCTGTTCAGCCCGGACGGGAGACCGCTCGCCGGTGGCGACGGGGCGGGTGGGGTCGGAGGACCAGGCTGACCAGGAGCCGGGGAAGAGGGCGGCGTCGATGCCGGCCACGGCGAGCGCGGCGATCTGGTGGGCGGCGGTCACCCCGGAGCCGCAGTAGACCCCGACCGGCCGCGCGTCACCGGCGCTGGCACCGGCACCGGCACCGAGCGCGGTGAAGCGGGCGCGCAGCAGGTCCTCGGACAGGAAGCGCCCGCCGCCGTCCAGGTTCTCCCCGGTCGGCGCGCTGACCGCGCCGGGGATGTGCCCGGCGCGCGGGTCGACCGGCTCCACCTCGCCGCGGTAACGCTCCGGCGCGCGGGCGTCGAGCAGGACGCCGGTGCCGGCCAGGTGGGCGGCGGCGTCGGCGTCGAGCACCGGCAGGTGCCCGGCGGTGAGCTCGACGTCCCCGGGCGCCGGGACGGTCTCGCCGGTCTCGAGCGGGAAGCCGGCCTCCCGCCAGGCGGTCAGGGCACCGTCGAGGATGCGCACGTCGGTCACGCCCGCCCAGCGCAGCAGCCACCATGCCCGGGCCGCCGACTGCCCGCCGTTGTCGTCGTAGACCACCACCGGCCGCCCGGCGGTCAGCCCCCAGGCCCGGGCCGAGCGTTGCAGCGCGGCGATGTCGGGGAGCGGGTGCCGGCCGGCGGTCCCGCCCGGCGTGGCGGCGAGCTCGGTGTCGAGGTCGACGTAGACCGCGCCCGGCAGATGACCGTCCCGGTGGTGCTCGCGGCCGTGCGGATCACCGAGAGCCCAGCGGACGTCGAGCAGCAGCGGTGGCGCGGCCGACGACAGTTCGTCGTGCAGCTGCTTGGCATCGACGAGCACCACCGGCCGGCCGGAGCGGCCGGACTGGTTGGAGCGGTCGGAATCGCCGTGCCGGGAGCCGGACTGGTCGGCGGGTTCGCCGACCGTCCCGCCAGTTTCACCGATCGTCCCCGTGTGTTCGCCAGCCGTCACAGTGGACTCACCAACCGTCACGATATCTTCACCTTCCGCAATAGACTGTTCGCTGAATGCCACAGAAGGTTTATCGGTCGCCCCGGCGGCTTCGCCCGCGCTTGCCGGGGCGTGGCCCGCCGACGCCAGCAGGGCGGCGAGGTCGGCCTGGCCAAGGCCGCCGGGAGGTGTCCCGGTCAGCGACGCCGTGGCGATCCGCTGCTGCACCCCGGCGTTGACCGGCGCGTCCAGGCCGTGCAGGCGGGCGAGCAGCACGATCTCGCCGTTGAGGAAGTCCGACTCGACCGAGCCGCCGCGGGCCAGGCTCTGCCAGGTGGAGCTGCCCTGCCGCTGATGGCCGGGGATGTCGTGCACGACCAGTTGGGACAGGTCGAGGCCACCGTCCGTCTGCACGTCGGCGGCTTCGATGCCGGCGGCGGCGAACACCGCCCGAGCCTCGTCCACCAGCGCGGCCGACGCGGTGTCGCGCAGCTCGCTGGGCGCGTAGAGCGCGTCGAGGTTGTAGGCCAGGTTGCCGAGCAGCTTGCCGGCCTTCCAACGGGCGATGTCCGCGACCACCTGGACGGCGAAGGAGGCCCGGCGCAGCTCGGCCGCGACGCGCTCCACGGCCGGGTCCACCACCGGGTTCGTCACCGTCGGGCCCGGCTCGACCGGGTCGCTCCCCCGCGGCACGCGGCCGGCACGGCCGAGGTAGAAGGCGCCGGCGATCGGCGCGCCCGGGGAGATCACCTCCGCCGGCCGCAGGTGCGAGGACGGGATGATGACCACCGCGTCGATCACCGTGGCGAACCGCCGCAGCGCCGTCCGGGCGTTGTCCAGGCCGTTCTGCAACAGCAGGACCGGCAGCACCTCCGCGGCTGTGCGCACGCTGCCGTGCACGTCCACCGGGCGCCACGCCCACTGCTGCAGCAGCGCTTCGGAGTCCTGCGACTTGCTGGCGAGCACCAGCACGTCGTCCGCGCGCAGGTCGACCTCGTCCGGGCCGCCTGCGACCTCAAGCGCGACCCGCCGGTCGCCGTCCGGCCGGATGTAGCGCAGGCCCTGGGATCGCAACACCTCGAGGTTCGCACCCCTGGCCACCGCGACGACCGCGATCCCGGCGCCGTCCAGTTGCGCGGCAACGGTCGCGCCCACCGCGCCGGCCCCGATGACTACGTACCTGCCGCTGATGGCACTACCTTCCTTTCGCACGGGCCCTTCACGAGCCTGTCACAGGCCTGTCGCAGGCTTTTCGTACGGGCATTCGACAGGAAGCCCGAACGGGAATCCGCCCGGGAACCTCCGATGGACACCTGTTGCCGTGCCCGACGGATGTTCGGTCGGACGGATGTTCGGTCGGACGGGCGGCGCCCGGACGACCACCAGTCACCAGACCAACCACCATCCATCAGACACGGCCTACGGTGTCAACGGGGTCTCCGCCGATCCCGGACGGATCCTCTCCGGTCCCGGTGGGGCCGGAGCTACTCCGGTCCCACCGGAATCCCGTCCGTTCCCGGCGGCGGGATCCTCGCCGGTGCTCCCTCCGGTCGGGCGGCCGCGGCCAGCGCGGCGGCGAACCGTTGCCCGGGGATGGCGCCGAGCAGCTCACGGGTGTGCTCCTGCTCGGGCGCGGCGAACACGGCCGCGGCCGGGCCGCTCTCGACGATCCGGCCGCGGCGCAGCACGGCGACCTCGTGCGAGAGCTGGGCGACGACCGCCAGGTCGTGGGAGATGAAGAAGTAGCTGACCCCGAGCTCCCGCTGAAGCCCGGTGAGCAGCCCCAGGATCTGGTCCTGCACGGAGACGTCGAGCGCGGAGACGGGCTCGTCGAGGAAGACCAGCTCGGGCCCGAGCGCGAGCGCCCGGGCGATCGCCACCCGCTGGCGCTGCCCGCCGGAGAGCTCCCGCGGCCTGCGGTCACGGAAATCCGCCGGCAGGGCGACCTGGTCGAGCAGCTCACGAACCCGGACGGCCCGGCTGGCCCGGTTGCCGACCCGGAAGGAGACCAGCGGTTCGGCGATGCTCTCCTCGACGCTGAACCGCGGGTCCAGCGAGGAGTACGGGTTCTGGTGCACGAGCTGGAACCGCCGGCGCAGCGGCCGCAGCTGCGACCAGCCGGCGGCGGTGATGTCCTTCCCGTCCAGGAACACCCGTCCGCTGGTGGGCTTGTCCAGGGCCATGGCGATGCGCAGCGCGGTGGTCTTGCCCGAGCCGGACTCGCCGACCAGGCCCAGGGTCTGCCCGGCCCGCACCGAGAGCGTGACGTCCTCCAGCGCCCGGAAGACCCGGTCGCCGCCGGACGTCCTGGGCAGGCGGAAGTCCTTGGTGACGGCCTCCAGCCGTAGGATCTCCGGCGCCGGGGCGACCTCGGTGAAGCGGGGGACGACCTGCCCGGAGTGCGACAGCGCCGGGGCGGCCTCGATGAGGTGCCGGGTGTACGGGTCGCGGGGGGCGAGCATGATCGATTCCGGATCGCCGCGCTCGACCACCCGCCCGTGCTGCATGACGACCACCCGGTCGGCCCGGTCGGCGGCGACCCCGAGATCGTGGGTAATGATCAGCAGGGAGGTGCCCGTCTCGGCGACGAGACGCCCGAGATGGTCGAGGATCGTGCGCTGCACGGTGACGTCCAGCGCGCTCGTCGGCTCGTCGGCGACGATGAGGCGGGGATGCCCGGCCAGCGCGATGGCGATGAGCACCCGCTGCCGCATGCCACCGGAGAGCTCGTGCGGGTACTGCCGGGCGCGCAGCACCGGCTCGTCCAGCCCGGCCCGTTCCAGGGCCTCGACCACCTCGGCGGGCACCAGCCGCCTGTCCACGCCGCGCCGGCGGACGGCCTCGGCCACCTGGCCGCCGACGCGCATCGTCGGGTTGAGACCGACCATCGGATCCTGCGGGACGAGCCCGACGACGCTGCCGCGGACCGCCCGCAGGGTGCGTTCCCGGGCCGTGGTGATGTCGGTGCCGGCCACCCGGATCGAACCCGCGACGACCTGCCCGTTGGCCGGCAGCAGCCCCAGGATGGCGTTGGCGGTGGTGGTCTTGCCCGAGCCGGACTCGCCGACGATGGCCACGGTCTCGCCGGGCGCGATCGTAAGGTCCAGGCCGTCGACCGCGAGGGCCGTTCGCCCCCGGCTGCGGTAGCCGACCGACAGCCCGGCCAGCTCCACGATGTTCGCGCCGGCCCCCTCGCCCGCTGCGCCCCCGGTCCGCCGCGTCGCTCCCTCGGCTCCCCCGGCTCCCTCGGCTCCCTCGGCTCCCTCGCGCGCCTCATTTCCGGTCCGCTGCGTCGCTCCCTCGCTCCGCAGCTGCCCGGCTGCGCCGGGCGACGACTCCGCTCGCTCGGCTCCCTCGCTCACGGGCGCACCTCCTCGAGAGTCCGGGCGACGTGGTTGAGGCCGAACACGACCAGGCCGACGAACAGGCCCGGCAGCAGCGACAGCCATGGGCTGGTGACCAGGTAGTTACGGCCGCTGGAGATCAGCGTCCCCCACTCGGCGGCGGGCGGCGGGGCCCCGAAGCCCAGGAAGCTCAGCGAGGAGATGCTCAGCACGGCGGTGCCGAAGTCGAGGATGGCCAGCACCATCACCGGGCCCCACGAGTTCGGCAGGACATGGCGCCACATCACCCTGAGCCATGAGGCGCCGCCGGTGCGGGCGGCCTCGACGTACGCCTGCCCCTTGACCCGGAACACCTCCGCCCGGGTCGTGCGCGCGAACCCGGGCACGATGCCCACCGAGACGGCTATCGCCACCGGCAGCGTCCCGAAGCCCAGCGCGGTGACAATCGCCAGCGCCAGCAGGAGCAGCGGCAGCGCGAGCGCGACGTCGACCGTGCGCATGAGCAGGCTGTCGATCCACCCGCCCAGGAACCCGGCTATGACCCCGATGGCCAGCCCGGCCACGACCGCGATCAGCACGGCTCCCCCGGTGGCCCTGATCGTCAGGGCCGAGCCGTGGAGGACCCGGGAGAACAGGTCCCGGCCCAGTTCGTCGGTGCCGAAGAGATGCTCCAGCCCTGGCCCGCGCAGCTTCTCCGCCGGCGCGGTCGCGGTCGGGTCGTACGAGGTGAACAGCCCGGGGAACAGCCCCGAGACCACGACGAACACGATGAACGCGGCGGCGAGGACGAACCCCGGCCGGCGCAGGAACGGCCGTGCCACCTCGTATGCCGCGGCCGCGGGCCGCCGGAGGCGCCCACCCGCCGGATGCCGTTCGCCAGGGCGGCCGTCGCCGGTGTCCGTCCAGCCAGGGCCGTTCCCGGCGTCGGGGCCGCTCCCGGCATCGGGGCGGGAGCCGGCGCTGGCGCTGGCATCGTCCGCGGCCGGCACCGGGAGCACGGCGGACGCGGGTACCGGGGCCGAGGGGGCGCCCACGGCAGCCTGCCCCGGGCCTTTGACCAGGATGTTCTCGGACATGATTCCTGCCTCAGTGACCCTAGGTGACCCGGGCCGTGTGGGCGACGCGAGGGTCGAGGAACGAGTAGAGCAGGTCGACGACCAGATTGACCGCGACGAAGATCGCCGCTGCGATGACGATGACGGCCTGGACGACGGGCACGTCCTGGCCGAGGACGGCCTGCTGGGCCAGCTGGCCGATCCCGTTGCGGGAGAAGACGGTCTCGACGACGACCGCGTTGGTCACCGTGTAGCCGACGAGCACGCCCAGCAGGGTGAGCGCGGGCAGGGCCGCGTTGCGGAACGCGTGCCGCAGCTGGACCGCCCAGCGCGACAGCCCCTTGGCCCTGGCGGTGACGATGTACGGCTCCTGCCAGGTGTCGCCGAGGCTGCGGATGAGCACCTGGGCGAGCATCGCCGACCCGGGAAGCGCCAGGGTGACCGCCGGCAGCACCACGCTGCGCCATCCTTCGGTGCCCCTGGCCGGCAGCCAGCCGAGGGAGAAGGCGAACACCTGGATGAGCAGCAGCCCGACGAAGAACGTCGGCAGCGAGATGCCCACGGCGGGCAGCCGCCGCAGCAGCACCCGGGCCGGGAGCCACTGGACGTACGAGGCCAGGTAGGCCAGCCCGACGCCGAACACCAGGAACAGTCCGACGGAGACCAGGGCCAGCACGATCGTCGAGGGCAGCCGGTCGGAGACGAGGGTGCCGACGGAGACGTTCTGGGTGAGCGACATGCCGAAGTCGAGGTGCAGGGCGTCCCACAGCCGGCCGAAGTACTGCGTGAGCACGGGCTCGTCGAGCCCGTACCGCGCCTCCATGGAGTGCAGCTGGCCCGGGGTGAGCTGGCTGACGTCGACCCCGCCGGCGGCGAGCTGCAGGGTGACCGGGTCGCTCGGCAGCACGTGCAGGATGACGAAGGTGACCGTGTAGGCCGCCCAGAGCACCAGCAGTGCCTGGGCGAGCCTACCGGCGAGATATCTGAACATCACGGCCGTCGGGTCACTTCGACAGCCAGATGTCGTTGGCGCGCAGGAAGCTCTCGGAGGTCCAGGCGAACCCGTGGACCTTGTTCGACAGCCCGGCCACCTGCACCCGGTCGTAGGTCGGGAAGACGACCCCGTGGTCGATCAGGTAGTCCTGCAGATCCTTGTAGGCCGCGGCGCGCTGGGCGGGGTCGATCGTGTTCAGCCCGCGGGCGAACAGCTTGCTGACCTCGGCGGCCGTGGCGTCGTCCTGGGAGTACACGGTGGCGTAGTTCTTCGTGACGGCCCGGTCGAGGGTCGAGCCGAGCACGCTCGGGTCACCCCGGGTCAGGTAGCTGCCCGCGAGGTCGAACTCGCCGGCGGTGGTCAGCTGGGTGAGCTGCGCGCTGGTGACGACCTTGAGCTGCAGGTCGATGCCGCTCTTCTTGAGCTGGTCCTGGAGCAGCTGCTCGCCGGGGGTCGAGGCGGTGATGAGGTAGGTCAGCGTCAGCTTCCGGCCGTCCTTGTAGCGGTAGCCGTCCGGGCCCTTGGCCCAGCCGGCGCTGTCCAGCAGCGCGGCCGCCCCGGCCGGGTCGTGGGCGAGCTTGGCGGACAGGTCCGCCGCGTACGGCGTCGTCGAGTCGTACGGCCCCTTCACCACCGGGTAGCTGTCCCAGTACACGGTGGACGCGTAGCTCTTCAGGTCGATCGCCTTGTACAGCGCCTGGCGCACCTTCAGGTCGGCCAGCGGGCCGCCCCTGTTGACGTTGGGCACGATCTGCGCGCTGATGCCGGGCAGGGAGCGGGTCTCGATGACGCCGTTCGCGGCCTTGATGATCTCCTGGTCGGCGGAGGTGATCGGCAGCCGCGGCCAGGCGACGTCGATGGTGCCGGTGGTCAGGCTGCCGACCCGGACGCTGTCCTCGGTGATGTAGCTGACGTCGATGCCGTCGAGGTACGCGTCACCCTTGTTCTTCACCAGCGCGCTCGGCCACGCGTAGCCCGCGCGCCGGCTGAGCCTGGCCGCCTTGGCGGCGGTGTAGCTGTCGAGCACGAACTGCCCCGAGCCGATGACCTTGCCCGCGCAGCGGGCCTCGGCGGTCTCCTTGTAGGTGGCCGGCGAGAGGACCGCCAGGGTGGTGGTGGACGTCGCCTGCAGGAACGCCGCGTTGGGCACCTTGAAGTTCACCTTCACCGTCTGCGGGTCGACGGCGGTCGACGACTCGTAGCCGGCGAGGTAGGTCACGCCCAGGGTCGACTTGGCGCCGAGGTCGCGCACCCCGTCGAAGGCCGTCTTCACCGCGGACGCGTCGAGCGGCGTGCCGTCGCTGAAGGTGACGCCCTTGCGCAGGGTGAAAGTGTATTCCCGGGCGTCCGGGCTGACCGTCCAGCTCGTGGCGAGCCACGGGACGATCTCACCGGTGGCGGGGTCCTGGTCGGTCAGCGAGTCGGCGAAGTTGCGGTCGATGCTGCGGCTTTCAATCCAGTACACCTGGTTGGGGTCGATGCAGCCCTGGAAGTCCGCCCAGAAGGCGATCTTCAACCGGCCGCCCGGCACGGGCTGCGCGTTGTCGGCGTTCGTGCCGCTCCCGCCGTCCCCGCCGCCACAGGCGGCCAGGAAGGCGACGGTGAGGAGGGAGACGGTCGCCGCCCGCCAGCCGTGGCCACCGCCGCTCCTGTTGTTCCCGCTGGTGTTCCCGTCGGTGTTCCCGCCGGCGTCCTCGCCATTTCGGCGACGCCACAATATGGCCATCAGGTCGTGACTCCCAGAGTTGTTTTCCGTGAACAGGCCGGGTGGATTCCAGAGCTCCTGGAACCGGTCAGAAAAGAACGTTCGTTATGGCAGCGGCGCCGGGAACGGGGACGCGGATGCCGGATACCGGATACCGGATGCCGGAT
>NZ_CEVIVD010000104.1:7820-9312 GCF_982290655.1 Protofrankia sp. CiP1_Cm_nod3 | reverse complement strand
GCCGGATGCCGGATGCCGGATGCGGTGTACCGGATGCCGGATGCCGGTCAGGCGTGGCCCGGGCCGCCGGCCAGGTGCCCGGCGGCACCCGCGGCGGCTCCCCGGCCGGGCTGACGTGGCCCTGAAGGTGGCCCTAACAGCGCTCGGCGGTGAGCGTCTGACGCCCGGCGAGCAGCAGGGCGGAGTCCTCCTGCGGCGGATGGACGCGGGCACAGTAGACGTCACGCAGGTGCCGCTCGAGCGGGTTGTGCCTGGTCAGGCCCGGGTTGCCGATCGCCGCCACCGCGGTCTGCACGGCTGTGACAGCGGCGCGCACGATCAGCGGCTTGGCGACGAGGAACCGCCGCGGCGCGCTGGGGTCACCCTCGTCGAAACGGCGGACCACCCCGTAGGCGATCTCCTCAGCCTGGACCAGCTGCGCCTCGATCTCGCCGGCGATGGTCTGGATCCGCTCGGTCGTGGCGATGGGACGTCCCAGCGAGGTGGGTACGCGCTCGTTGGCGAAACGCAGGAAGAACTCCTGCGCGGCCCGGGCCACCCCGATGTACAGCGCGGGCACGCCGATCCCGACGGCACCCAGGCCCGGGTCGGCGCGCTGCTCGGAGAGGGGCACGCCGCGGAAGTTCCCGAAAGGGATCTCCACGTCGGTGTAGATGACGTCGTGCGTGCTGCTCGCCCGCAGCCCGAGGTGGTCCCAGGTGCGCACGATCTCGATACCGGGGGTGCCGGCGGGGACGACGGCGTGCGCCAGCAGCGGGTCGGGGTCCTCGGTGGCCGCCCACACCAGGTGGTAGGCGAGGCCTTCCGAGCTTGTCGCGAAGCCCTTGTGCCCGTTGAGCAGCCAGCCGTCGGCGGTCCGCCGGATCTTCGTGGCCGGCAGCCCGCCGCGGGCGGGCGCTCCCCACTCCGGCTCGGCGCGGACGGCGTTGAGCAGCACCGGCCGCCGGCGGGAGTCGTCGACCACGGTGCGGTAGAGATCCGCCGGCCACCACGGGTCGATGTCCTCCAGCACGTGCTGGAGGATCGTCATCGCCGTGATCAGGGCGACCGACGGGTCGCCCCGGCCCAGCCACTGCAGGACCCGGACGCTGTCGGTGGCGCTGAGGCCCTGGCCGCCGTAGCGGGGCGAGATCCCCAGCCGCAGCAGGCCCGCGTCGTGCACGGCCTGGATGCCTGCCCAGGGGAACTCCGCGGAACGGTCGTACTCCTCAGCGGTGAGCGCGATCCGCGCGCTCGTCCGGGCGAGCACGTCGTCGGAGATGTCCACGACCGGCAGCGCGGCCACCGGAGGGCCGGCATCGGCATCGACATCGACATCGGGACGGCCGCCGGCAGCGGCAGCGGGACGGCCGCCGGCGGCGGGATCGGCGGCGGGCAGGCCGGTGGCGGGGCGGTCGGCCGGGCCGGTCCGGGACCGTGACGGCACGCTCACGACGCCACCTGCTGCCCCGGCCGGCCGGCCCGCGCGGACGACGTTTCCCGCGCCCCCGCT
>NZ_CEVIVD010000104.1:5235-7303 GCF_982290655.1 Protofrankia sp. CiP1_Cm_nod3 | reverse complement strand
CCGGGCGGCCGCGCCCGGCGTCCTCCCGCACGATCTCGCCACGACGGCCGGTCGCCGCGCGGTGGGCCAGCTCCTCGCGCACCAGCGGGAGAAGGTAGCGGCCGTAGTCGATGACGTCGTTGAGGTTGTCGTACCCGCGGATCGAGATGAGCTCGGCGCCGATGTCGACGTAGTCGAGGATGGCGGCGGCGACGGTCTCGGGCGTCCCCACCAGGGCGGTGGACGCGCCGGCGGCGTTGGTCGCGGCTGCCGTGGGCGTCCACAGCGCACGATCGTGCAGGTCACCGTCGCGGGCCACCCGCAGCAGCCGCTGAGAACCGACGTTGGGTGGTTCCTGCACGCCGGTGGCACGGAACGCCGCGTGCGCGAGCCCGTTGTTGCCCCGCAGGACGTCGAGGATCCGGTGGGCCTTCTCCCAGGCCAGTTCCTCGGTGGGAGCGATGATCGGGCGGAAGGTGACCCAGATGCGGGGGGTGTCCGCACGGCCGGCGAGGCGGGCCTGCTCGGCCACCGCGTCGATCTGCTCCCTGGTCTGCCTGAGCGGTTCGCCCCACAGCCCGAAGATGTCGGCCTGCGCGCCGCCCACCTGGTAGGCCTGCGGCGACGACCCGCCGACCGACACCGGGATGCCGCCGTTGACCGGCCGCACGACCGAGACGAAGTCCTCGAAGGAGTAGTAGGTCCCGGCATGGTCGAACGGCGCTGTCGAGGCCCATACCCGGCGGAGGATGTCGATGTACTCGGCCTGTCGCGCGTAGCGCTCGGTCTTGCCCAGCCGGTCGCCCTCGCGGGCCTGCTCGTGGTCGTCCCCGCCCGCGATGAAGTGCACCACCGCGCGTCCGCCGCTGAGCTGGTCGAGGGTGGCCAGCTGTTTGGCCGCGACCGTCGGGTAGATGGTGTTGGGCCGCAGCGCGACGATCGGCCGGAGCCGCTCGGTGACCTGTGTGATGGCCGTGGCCAGGGTGAACGGGTCCTGGAAGGAGGAGTGGTAGGGCACCAGGGTGTAGTCGAAACCACCGTCCTCCAGGACCCGCGCGTAACGCCTGAGGAAGGGCACGTCAACGGCCGGGAGGCGGAGCCGGTTGAGCTCGTTGGACGGGTTGATGTTTATGCCGCTGATGAATTCGACGGTCACGGATCCTCCGGATGCGCCGGACGGTGGCTGATCGGTGCGCCAGCCGCGGCTTGACACGGATGGCGGCGGCTGGCATGGATGGCGGCGGCTATGACCAGGGTGTCCAGCGCGCGATCGCGGGCAGGCCGGTGCCGGTCCGCAGCCGTTCGAGGAACAGCACGACCACGGCCGCGGCCGTCCGGTGGGTGGCGTCGTTGAGGGCGTCGTGCTTGCCGCCGTCGATGGTGACGAACTCGGCGACGGGCGCGCCCGCGTACCGCTCGCGCGCGGCCGGCAGCGGGCTGAGCAGGTCGGCCGTCCCGTGCAGGCCGAGCACCGGCACGGCGACCTGGCGAAGATCACCGTCGACGATCCAGGACCGGGGTATCGGGACGGTCAGCGCGCCGCGGCGCACCGACACGTCGGCGTCCAGCCGCGCCTGGTGGGTGGGGCAGGCGGTGCGCTCACCCAGCTCGGTCTCCCACTCCCATTCCCCGATGCCGGTGGTGGCCGTCTCCCCGCCGGGGAGGCCGACGAGGATGAGGCCGTCGGCCCGCACCCGCCCGGTGGCGACCAGCGCCGCGGCGAACGCCGCGCCCGCGTCGGAGCCCGCCAGCACGCGCGGCGCGGGCAGGTCCGGGTCGGCCAGCAGGCGGTCGATCTCGGAGGTGACCGTCCGCTCGTGCGCGGTCGGGTCGCCGACCACCCGGACCCGGTAGCCGTCGAAGGCGATCCGGTTGCCGAACCGCTCGTAGAGCCCCGGGTGCTCGCCCCGGCCGGCGATCAGGATCACCGTCCCCCGCGGCGCGACCGCGGGCGGGTTGTCCCAGGCCGCGAGAGCGGGCGCGTCCGCGGCGGTGGTGGCGAGCTGAGCTGACGTCATCGATCTACGTCCTTATGTGCGGGCGGGCAGCTGATGTCCGGTAGCCGGAAGCGGTACCGGTGGGCGGGAGC
>NZ_CEVIVD010000104.1:3573-5025 GCF_982290655.1 Protofrankia sp. CiP1_Cm_nod3 | reverse complement strand
ATGGCCTGGTGATCCCGATGGCCTGGTGATCCCGATGGCCTGGACGAGCTGCCGTGGCTCGGCGACCGGCAGCCGGATCAGGCCGGGCAGTGACGCGCCGACGTCACCAGCGGGAGCCCGGTGTCACCAGAGGGAACCTGGTGTCACCAGCGGGAACAACGCACGGGACAACAGGCGGAGGTGATGGTCCCGAAGTCAATGACTCGTCTGCGGGTCAGGACGTGCCGCGCGATCCGGCACCGCGCTGGATGACGGAAAGCGGCACGGAATGTAAGCGGTCCGTGTTGCCGCACATCCCGTTTCCCGACCATGGGCATCAGGATGGTGCTGTTTTCCGTGGATGTCCAACGCGGATCCGCGATCGGACCTATTACGAAATAAAATCAGTTGCGCTATCGTGCACTGTGCCTCCCGTACTGGACCTGACGGCTCTGCGCAGCCTCACGGCGATCGCCGACCACGGCGGCTTCCGCCGGGCCGCGGAGGCGCTGTGCATCTCGCAGTCGGCGGTGAGCCAGCATGTGCGCCGCCTGGAGAAAGCGGTCGGCCGGCCGCTGGTCACCCCGGACGGCCGCGGCACACGCTTCACCTCTGATGGTGAACTACTCATCGCCATGGGGCGACGGATTCTCACCCTGCACGACGACGCCCTCGAACAACTGGGCGTGGACGCGGCGCTGGCGGGCCAGCCGACCATCACCATCGGGTCGACCGAGCATGCCGCCGACCACCTGCTCCCGCTGGTGATGTCCGCGCTCACCGCGGAGTTCCCCGACGTCCAGGTCAGGTTCCGGCTCGATCGAGGGGCCCGCCTCGACGAGGCGCTCGACCGGGGCAGCATCGACGTCGCCGTGCTCATCGGGGAGGGGAACACCCCCCTGGCCCGTCCCGCCGGCCGGCTGCCGCTGGCCTGGTTCGCGGCCACCGACTGGGTGCCGCCCCCGCCGGAACGGCCACTGCCACTGGTAGCTATCGACGATCCGTGCACGATTCGAAGCCATGCGTTACGGGTGCTGGCCCAGGCCGGGCGCACGGCCTCGGTCGTCGGCGAGGCCGGATACCTCGCCGGTGTGCTGCACGCGGTCCGCGCCGGTGTCGGTGTCGCGCTGCTCGCCGATGTCGGGGCGGTGCCGCAGGGGCTGGAACGCCGTGACGATCTGCCACCGGTCGAGCCTGAACCACTCCACGTCCGCGGCCGTCGCAGCGCCCATCCCCGGCTGACGCATCTGATCGGCGACGCGGTGCGCACGGTGCTGGACGAGCGTCCCCGCCCACCGTCCTCGAACCGACCGGCGTCCTGACCCGGCGTCCTGACCCGGCGTTCTGGCCCGGCGTTCTGGCCCGGCGTTCTGGCCCGGCATCCCGAGCCGGCGTCCCGAGCCGGCGTCCTGACCCGGCGTCCTGACCCGGCGTCCTGACCCGGCGTCCTGGCCCGGCGTCCCGAGCCGGTAC
>NZ_CEVIVD010000104.1:2286-3430 GCF_982290655.1 Protofrankia sp. CiP1_Cm_nod3 | reverse complement strand
GGCGGTGATGATCGGCGTCATCCGGCCGTGAGAGGCTGGCGTGGATCGGGGCGCCGAGGCCGCCGATCCCGATCTCTTACGAAGGGGGACGTACGACACATGTCGACGCTGCTGGTCACCGGGGCCGCCGGGTTCATCGGGTCGAACTTCGTCCGCTACTGGCGTGAGCGGCACCCCCGGGACCAGGTGGTCGCGCTGGACGCGCTGACCTACGCCGGCTGCCGGGACAACCTCGCCGACGTGCTGGCGGAGATCACGTTCGTGCACGGGGACATCCGCGACCGCGAGCTCGTCGAGTCGCTGCTACGGGAGCACACGGTCGACGTGGTGGTCAACTTCGCCGCCGAGTCGCACAACAGCCTGGCGATCATCCGTCCCGGCGACTTCTTCTCCACCAACGTCATCGGCACCCAGACGCTGCTGGAGGCGGCCCGCACGGTCGGCGTGGCGCGCTTCCACCAGATCTCGACCTGCGAGGTCTACGGTGACATGGACCTCGACGACCCCGGCGCGTTCACCGAGGACTCCCCGTATCTGCCGCGGACGCCGTACAACGCGGCCAAGGCCGGCGGCGACCACGCGGTGCGCGCTTACGGCCTGACCTACGACCTGCCGGTGACGATCACGAACTGCTCGAACAACTACGGGCCGTACCAGTTCCCGGAGAAGGTCATCCCGCTGTTCGTCACCCGGGCCCTGCAGGGCGAGAACCTGCCCCTGTACGCGTCGGTGCGCAACCGCCGGGAGTGGCTGCACGTCGCCGACCACTGCCGGGCGATCGAGGCGGTGCTGGAGCGCGGCCGGCTCGGCGAGACCTACCACGTCGGCAGCGGTGTCGAGGCCGACATCGAGACCATCGCCAACACCATCCTCGCCGAGCTGGGCCTGCCGGAGTCGCTGAAGACGATCGTGCCGGACCGCCCGTCCCACGACCGGCGTTACCTGCTCGACTCCACCAGGCTGCGCACCGAGCTCGGCTGGGCGCCCGAGATCGGCTTCGCCGACGGGATGCGGGAAACCGTCGCCTGGTACCGCGACAACGAGGCGTGGTGGCGTCCGCTGATCGGCCGCTCCCCCGTCTCGGAGACCGCCTGGCGCTGACCCGCCCACGGCTCGCCCCGGGCCGGCCGCGGAGGGGCCGGGC
>NZ_CEVIVD010000104.1:0-1658 GCF_982290655.1 Protofrankia sp. CiP1_Cm_nod3 | reverse complement strand
CGTGACCGGCCCGCAGCGCGAACAGGGTCGCCGCCAGCGGGCGGCCCACTGCCCGGAACGGGCGGGGCGCCAGGTCGAAGGCGGTGCCGGCCCGGTCGAGCGCGGATTCCACGTCACCGCGGCGGGCGTCGGCGGCGGCCAGATGGGCGAGCGCGACCGCGACGAACCCCGGACGGTTCATCGCCGTCAGCGCGGGCAGGGCGACGTCGGCGTAGTCCGTGGCGGCGCTGTGGTCACCGGCCGCCGCGGCGGCGATCACCCCGTGGTAGGCGACCTCCACCGGGTGGACGGCACCGGGATCCTCCCCGCCGGGGGTCCCCCGCTGCTCGGCCGGCAGCGCGAACGCCTGGCCGATCGCCCGGTCGGCGATCCTGGCCACCTCGTCGGGACGCCCACCGGGCAGGACCGCCATCGCCCGCGCCTGCAACGCGAGCGCGGCAATGGCCACCGGGGTGCCGTCGGCCCGGCGCTGGCCATCCATGGCAAGCCGCAACGCCGACTCCGGATGCTCCTCGTACAGCTCGATCATTCCGGCGATCTTCCGGGCGTAGCCGACGGCTAACGCGTCGCCGGCGGACCGGCCGTGCCGGTAGGCGGCCTCGGCGAGCCGCCGGGCCTGGTCGATCCGGTCGGTGTTGAACAGCGCGTCGGCGCGCAGCGCCTCGACATGGGCCAGGGTGGCACCGGCGGCCCGGCGCTGCGCCGGGGCCACCCGGCGCTCGGAGAGGCGGACGACCTCCGCGTAGAGGGCGTCCAGCCGCGGCAGGGATTCGGTCAGCGGAATGTCCTCGTACTCGCAGACCAGTACTCGGAAGCGCGTGTCGACGTCCGCCAGCTCGTCGACGAAGGGCGACATCGTCACTGCGCCGCCAGCGGCGAGAGTGGCCAGAACGGCGAGCTGACGTCGGCTCGGGGCCCCTGTATCCACCGTGATGACCTCCCTGACCTGGGCTTCTGGCCAGTGTCGGGCCATCGTCTCTGATCGTGCTGTTGATTGAGCATGCTTACTCCCCGTGTCGCTACGATCTGTACATATAACCGTAGCGACACGAGACGCTTGCGGTAAGTAAACAGGAAGGCATGTCTCGGGCCAGGTGTGTTCTCCGTCCCGTCCCGATGCGCTCTCCCCGGCGCGCCTCCCCCCGGCGTGGCGGTCCTCAGGGGCGGGCTGGCGCGCTCGCCCGAGAACGCAGCACAAGGGAGCCCACGAACAGACCAACGCTGATCGCGAGCTGCGCGAACCACCAGGCCGCCACATCGTGATGGCCCGAGGCCGGGCACAGCGCCGAGAGCGCCACGAGCCCGGCGCCCGCGTAGGTGGCCGCCCCGAGCCCCCAGCGGCGGCCGGCAAGCAGCGCGCCAAAGGCCACGAACAGCAGCACCAGGGTGACGTCACCGATGGCCCCGATCAGGACCGGCGTCCGCTCCACCGCCTGCGGGCCATCGGGAACCGGCTCGATCATCGTGGCGACGACGGTCCCGACGGCGAGAACGACAGCCCACCAACGCAGCACAGCCGACCGGACAGCACCGGCGGCAGCCGGCCCCACCCGCGACCTCGACCCCGCCGGCACCGACAAGGGGGACGAGCGCAGGGCATCCGGACGCCCCTGCCAGCCCTCGGCTTCCCGCCCGGCCAGCCGCACACCCCCACCAGC
>NZ_CEVIVD010000103.1:18590-19820 GCF_982290655.1 Protofrankia sp. CiP1_Cm_nod3 | reverse complement strand
CTGGCTGCGGTGCCGGCCGCGGGGCCGGTCCAGCTTGTGCGGTGTGCCGCCGCCAGCAGCCGCTGGGTGTAGGGATGCCGCGGAGCTTGCAGGACGGCCTCGGTCGGGCCGGTCTCCACCAGCCGCCCGCCGCGCATGACCGCGAGCTCCCGGGCGACCGAGGCCACCACCGCGAGGTCGTGGGTGATGTACAGCAGGGCGGTGCCGGCCTCGTCGACGAGGCGTGTGAGCAGGGCGAGGACGTCCGCCTGGACGCTGACGTCGAGGGCGGTGGTCGGCTCGTCCGCGATGAGCAGCGCGGGACGGCAGGCGAGCGCGATGGCGATGCCGACCCGCTGGCGCTGCCCGCCGGAGAGCTGGTGCGGATACGCGCGGACGAGCCGCTGCGGGTCGGGCAGCCCGACCTTCGCGGCGAGCTCGACCGCGGCCACGCCCGCCGCCCGCCGCGACAGCCCGCGGTGCAGGCGCAGCGGCTCGCCGATCTGGCGGCCCACCCGCCACAGCGGGTTCAGCGCGGTGAGCGGCTCCTGGAAGACCATGGCGATCCTGTCGCCGCGGATGCGGGAGAGCTCCCGGTCGGACCGGCCGAGCAGCTCCCGCCGTCGAAGCGGATGCTTCCGGTCGCGGCCGCGCCGTCGGGCAGCAGCCCGAGGACGGCCAGCGCGGTGATCGACTTCCCGGATCCGGACTCGCCGATGAGCCCGAGCCGCCCGCCGGCGTCCAGGCCGAAGCCGATCCGGTCGACGACCACGGTGTCGCCGAAGCGGACGGTGAGATCGGTGACCTCGAGGAGCCCGGACGGCGCCCCGTCCCGTTCCCGCCCCGCCAGCGCCGCCGACGGTCCAGGCGCCGCCGCTGCCGCCGACACCGCTGCCGCCGCTGGTGCTGGTGCTGCCGGCGAGGATGTCGGTATCGGCGTCGGCGGTCTCTGTTCGCTCACCGTGACGCCTCTGTGGTATCGGAGCGTGACTGTCCTATGCGTGGCTCTCCTGTGGCGGACGGTGTGGTGTCCGGATCGCCGTTCGGTATCGCCGCCGGCTGGGCGTCCGGCTGGGCATCCCGGAAGCCCTCCCAGGTGGCCGACCAGTCCTCTGGCGGATCATCCGGTGGATCTTCCGGTGAGTCGTCCCACTCCCGCGGTGAACCGTCCCGCGTCGCGGGCCGAGCCCGCGGGGCATCCGGCGCCTGCCGGGCGGCCCGCGCTTTCCGGGACGCTTTCCGGGACGCTTT
>NZ_CEVIVD010000103.1:17279-18168 GCF_982290655.1 Protofrankia sp. CiP1_Cm_nod3 | reverse complement strand
CACCACGCCGCGAGCCGCCCGGCGCCGCCCGGCCGTCCCGCAGCCGCGGGTCCGTGGCCTCGCGGATGCCGTCGCCGAGCAGGTTGAACCCGAGCACCGTCAGCACCACGGCGAGGCCCGGCCAGAGCAGCACCAGCGGCCGCAGGGTGATGTACGGCTGCAGCTCCTGGAGCATCCGGCCCCACGACGGGGTCGGTGGCGGAGTGCCCAGGCCCAGGTAGGACAGCGCGGCCTCGGCGAGCACGGCGGTCCCGAGCACGAGGGAGAGCTGGACGTACAGCGTCGGCGCGACGTTCGGCAGGACGTGCCGCCGGACGATCCGCCTGGTGCCGGCGCCGGCCGCGTGCGCGGCCAGGACGTAGCCGGACGCCAGCACCCGGGCGATCTCCCCCCGCGTCACCCGGCCGACCTGGACGCCGCTGCCGACGCCTATCGCGACGACGGCGGTCCAGGTCGAACCGCCGAACACGGCGGCGAGCACCATCGCGAGCAGCAGGGCCGGGAAGGCGATCAGGACGTCGACCAGGTGGGCGGTGGACTCGCCGACCAGGCGTGGGGTGACGGTGGCGAGCAGCGCCAGCCCCACCCCCAGCACCGCGGCGACGGCGGTGGCCGTCACCGCGGCGAACACCGTGATCCGGGCGCCGAGAAGGATCTGGCTGAACAGGTCCCGGCCGAGCTTGTCGGTGCCGAACCAGTGCTGCCCGCTGACCGGCAGCCAGGGCGCGCCCGCGTCCACCCGGGTCGGGTCGTACGGCGTCCAGACCAGGGACACCGCGGCGGCGGCCACGACGATCGAGGACAGCAGCACACCCAGCCGTCCCGGACGGCTGCGCAGCAGAGCTGTCACCAGCGGCGGGGCCGCCGCTGGCAGCCGGGCTGCCCCTGG
>NZ_CEVIVD010000103.1:13512-16889 GCF_982290655.1 Protofrankia sp. CiP1_Cm_nod3 | reverse complement strand
GTGATCAGCAGGACCGTGCCCTGGACCTTGACCAGGTCGCGGTTGCCGATGTCGACGATCAGCATCTGCCCGACGCCGGGCAGCGCGAACACGTTCTCGATCACGACCGTGCCGGCGAGCAGGGTGGCGAACTCCAGGCCCAGCACGGACAGGACCGGCCCGGCCGCGTTGCGGACCCCGTGCCGCAGCAGCGCCCGGCCGCGGGTCAGCCCCTTCGCCCGGGCGGTGCGGATGAAGTCCGCGTGCAGCACCTCCAGCGTCGCCGAGCGGGTGAACCGCATCAGCACCGCGCCCTCCACCAGCGCCAGGGTGGCCACGGGCAGCGCCAGTGCGCGCACGGCCGCCGCCGGGTCGTCCCAGCCGTCCGGCGGGAACCCGCCGGCGGGCAGCACCCCCCACTCGACCGCGAACAGGGTGATGAGCATCAGCCCCACCCAGAAGCTGGGCACCGCGATGCCGAGCTGGCCGAGCGTGGACAGGGCCAGCCCGTCGGCCCGCCGGTGCCGGGCCGCCGCGATGATCCCGAGCGGCAGCGCGGCCGCGACGGCCAGGATGATCGCGCCGGCCACCAGCGGCGCGGTCACCGTCAGCTTCTCGCCGAGCTGCGCCGACACGGACACCCCGTTCACCGCCGAGACGCCGAAGTCACCGGTGAGGACACCGCCGACCCAGCTGGCGTACTGGGTGGCCAACGGCCGGTCGACGCCGAGCTGGTGGCGGATCCTGGCGACCTGCTCCGGGCGGCCGTGGTCCCCGCGATCACGTCGGCCACGTCGCCGGGCAGCAGCCGCAGCAGCAGGAAGACGAGCAGGCTCGCGATGACCAGCGACCCGGCCAGCAGGACGAGGCGCCGCAGCATGATCACCGCCATGGGCCCGCCCTCCGCACTCCCCACATCCTCCGTGCAATGACTTTACGTATCAGAATTGACACCCTCCGCGTCAGGAGTGGGCGTCGAACACGACGGCGGCCGGCCGGCTCAGGACTTCCTGATCTCGATCTTCGAGACGTCGTAGAGGGACGACAGGTTGTTGGTCGGGTAGCCGGTGACACCGGCCCGCACGACCTGCCGGGCCGGGCCGAGCAGCAGCCAGTCGCTGGCCGCGTCCTCGGAGATCTGCCGGGCGAGCCTGCGCAGGTTCTGGTCACGCTCGGCGTCCGAAGCCGCCGTCACCGCGGCCCGGTAGTCCTGCTGGGCGGCCGGGCTGTCGTAGCGCCAGTAGTAGCCCGGCTTCGCGTAGTTGCCCAGGTCCCGCGGTTCGGCGTGGTCGACGATGCTCAGGTCGTAGTCGGCGTTCCGGTACACCTGGGTCAGCCAGGTGGGGAACTCGACGCTGGTGATCCGTACCGTGATCCCGATGTCCTGGAGCTGGGAGCGCACGTACTCGGCGATGGCCGGCGGGTAGATGTTCGCGACCGTCAGGCCCAGGGTCAGCCCGCCGGCGTGGCCGGCGTCGGCGAGCAGCTTGCGGGCGTTCGCCGGGTCGTACCTGTCGATTCCGGTGAGGTCCTCGTACCAGGGGTCCAGCGGCGGGACGGAACTGCCGATCCGGGTGCCGCCGCCGAGTATCTTGATCAGTCCGTCCTTGTCGATGCCCTGCCGGATCGCGTGCCGGACCCGCGCGTCGGACAGCGGGGCGCGCGAGTGGTTGAACCCGAGAGTGATCTTGTCGCTGCTCGTGCCCGTGGAGACGGCGAAGTTCGGGTTGCCCTGGTAGGAGTTGACCAGTTCGATGTCGGTGATGGTGCCGATGTCGACCTGCCCGGTCCGCACCGCGTTGTTCTGCGCGTTCGGGTCGGTGAGGTAGCGGAAGACCACCCGGGCGACGCCGGCCTTCGGCCCCCAGTACCGGTCGTTGCGCACGAGCGTGACGCTGTCGCCGTGCCGCCAGCTGTCGAACCGGAACGGGCCGGTGCCGACCGGCCTGCTCTCCAGATCGGTGGCGCCCTCCCGGACGATGACGCCGGCGGCGCCGGTGAGCCGGTAGGTCAGGTTGGTGTCGCGGTCCTTCAGGGTGAGCACGACGGTCTTCTCGTCGGGCGCGGTCACCGAGGCCACCGAGGCCAGGTCGGCGGCGTTGGGATTGACCGATCCCGGCGCGCTGGCCCGGCTCAGGGAGGCCACCGCGTCGGCGGCACGCAGCGGTGAGCCGTCATGGAAGGTCACGCCGTCCCGCAGCGTGAAGGTGTAGGTCTTCCCGTCTTCCGAGACCTTGTAGGACGTGGCCAGCGCCGGGGTGATGACGCCGGAGCCGTCCCGCTGGAGCAGCCCCTGGTAGACGTTGTTGAGCAGGATCTGGCCGATGGCGGCGCCGGAGGCCCTGGTGATGTCGAGGCTGCCCGGCTCGAGAACGAGCCCGACGGTCAGGGTGGCGTCCGGGCTGGGCCTGCCGGCCGTGGTGGCTGCCGGGTCCGCCGCGCCGCCGGAGGCGTCCGAGCCGCAGGCCGTGAGCACCGCCAGCGCCAGGGCTGCCGCGCCGGCGAACAATCTGGTCTTCATCAGCTGCCTTCTCCTGGAAAGCCGTCGGGCACGGTCACGGCCGCGACCAGCGACGCCGCCGAGACCGTCCGGGGCCGCCCGATGCTGGCCGGCGCTTCCTGGCGACAGGACGGGCGCGAGCGTCGATGGTTACATAAAGTGACCAAAATGGGTGTTGGTGCATGCGCTGCATGCGCTGCATGAGGTGCGGGCCGTCTGCCGGAGCCCTGCCACCCCGCCGTACACGACGCCGCGCACGACGCGCCGCCATGGGGCGGTGCGCGACCCGTCGCGAAGGCCGCGGCCCCGCGGGGAAGCCGCGGCGATAAAGCGCGGTACGGCAGGAGAAGCGGGGGAGAGCCGGGAGGAGCAGCACCGTGCTGGCCGGCTCCGGTTCCGCGCGCTGCCGCCGATGGACGGTCCGGGCCTGACAGCTGTCAGCGGGGAACCGGTCCGGTGGGCAGCTGCCGTTCCGCCGCCACGCTCACCGGGCTTTCGGGATCAGCAACAGATCTGGTCGAAATGGTGCGCGCGGCGCGAGATCCAGAACGGGTCGAGAATCATCGCTGGCAGCCGACGCCCTGTGCGCACCGCATGAATGTAACCTCACGCGGGGTCAGACTCAATCAGGACCTCGCGGACGAGACCAGGCGGAGCCGGGCATGGATCGGACGAGACCAGGCGGAGCCGGGCATGGATCTGGCGAGACCAGGCGGAGCCGGGCATGGATCTACGGCTGGACGGGCGGCGCGCGATCGTGACCGGTGGCAGCCGTGGCATCGGGCGGGCCATCGCCAGGTCGCTGGCCGCCGAAGGGGCCAAGGCCGTGATCGGGTCGTGATCGCCGCGCGGGACGCCGACGCCCTGGCGGTGGCCGCCAGGCAGCTTGCGGCGGCGA
>NZ_CEVIVD010000103.1:7601-12952 GCF_982290655.1 Protofrankia sp. CiP1_Cm_nod3 | reverse complement strand
CCGGCGGCCCGGGCCGTGTGTGTGGACGGGGTGGCTATGCGGCGAGCGGGGTGTAGTGGGAGGCGTCGTCCCCCTCGACGGCGTAGCTGCGCCGGCCGTCCACCCCGACCGGTACGTCGCCGGCGACGGTGACCCGGTGCAGCAGCCGCGGCAGGTCGCCGTAGTCGTCCACGCCGTAGTGCTGGGTGCTGCGGTTGTCGAAGAAGACCAGGTCACCGGGGGCCCAGCGCCACCGGACGGTGTTCTCCGGCCGGGTGACGTAGGTCTGCAGCAGGCGGAGGATGTCACGTGACTCGGTCACGGACAGCCCGACGACGCGCTGCGCGAACCCGCCGATGAACAGGCCCCGCTCACCCGTCTCGGGATGGACGCGGACCACCGGGTGGGCGGTCCGGTACTTCCGGGAGACGAAGATCTCGCGGTACTCCTTCGTCCGCGCCGTCTCGGCCGGCGGGATCGCGTAGTCGTAGTCGTTGGTGTGCTCCGCCCAGATCCGGTCGGCCAGTTCGCGCAGGTCGCCCGGGAGGTCCTGGTAGGCGGTCACGGAGTTGGCGATGAGGGTGTCCCCGCCGGCCGGGGGGATCACGACGGCGCGCAGGGTGCTCGCGGCCGGCGGGGACACGACGAACGTGACGTCGGTGTGCCAGTTGTTGGCCCGCCCCTCGGCCGAGTCCACCCGCAGCACGTTCGGGCTGCCGGCCAGGGACGGGACGGTGGGGTGCGCCGTGGTGAGCGCGCCGAAACGGGCGGCGAAACGCTGCTGCCCGGCGTCGTCGATTTCCTGCCCGCGGAAGAACAGTGCCTTGTGCTCGACGAGCGCGGCCCGGACCGACGCGATGACGGTGTCGTCGCCGAGCGCGTCACGAAGGTCCACGCCGACGATTTCGGCGCCGATCCGTCCGGTTACCCTGCGGATGTCGAGATCCGTGCTGACGGCGGCCATGTCGCTCCTTGGCGGTCCGGGAACGTGAGTGTCCGACGGCGCGGAGGGAACCACGGGAGAGGCCGCGGAGGAAACATGGCCGCGCCGCCTTCGGTCCTTCAGTCCTTCGGTTTTCCTGCCGGTTCTCCTCCCGGCCGGCGGGGAGAAGCGTTCCGGCGGCCGGCCCCGACGGTTTCCTCGTCGGCCCGTGTCGCCATGCTCGTGTCCGCCGCGGAACGGGTCAATATTTAGCGGTCCGGTGAAAATAATTCGGCGGGGCCGTCCGCGCCGGTGGACGATGCGGACACGATGAGTGGATGCCGCTCCACCCAGGAAGGCGGCGGGGCCCGGGATCCGGAGCGATCATGATCGCTCCGCCTTCGCGCCGTGTCGGCCGCTCCCGTGGGTGGGTTGACAGCCGGCCATTCCTGCCGACATAGTCGCCAACATGTCGGGGAACAGGCTGTCGGTCCGGCGGGTGGTGGACCATGTCCGTGTCGTCAGTGGACCGTGTCAATTCTGGTCGAATTTAGGTTGATCAGAACTGGCATTTTCGTGGTATTTTCCGGAAGCATTCAACAGTCGTTCGGACGCGATTCCGTCTGTCACTGACAGTGGTGACGGAAATCATTTTTCGGGTCGTAAAACATATCGATGGTGATATCGGTCCGCGGATGGCTGGCGAAATCGCGGAAATTTTCGGCCCGGCTGGTGCCCGGAGACCCACCCGTCCCGATCATGATTCGGCCGGCTGCCGAGAACCGAGAACCGAGAACAGGGATCCTGATGAGTGACCAGCCCCGCCAGCCACACCGACACCGCGACGTGTCCTCGACATGTGCCGGCCAGGCCGGCGTCGGCGGCCCACGGTGAGCGCCGCGTCGAGACGCCGTCCGCGGCTGGTCGCGGCCCCCGCCGAGACCGACGTCCTCGTGCTCGGCGGAGGCCCGGCCGGGACGTGGGCGGCGCTGGCGGCGGCAGGCCGCGGCCAGCGGGTGACGCTCGCCGACAAGGGCTACTGCGGCACCAGCGGCTCGACGGCGGCCGCCGGTAACAACCTGTGGTACCTGCCGCCGGGTGGGAGCGCCCGGTCGGAGGCCATCGCCGCCCGGGAGACCGCCGGCGGCCATCTCACCGACCGACGCTGGATGGCACGCGTCCTCGACCGGACGTGGCGGGCGGTCGAGCAGCTGACGGACTGGGGCTATCCGTTCCCGGTGGCCGACGACGGCACCCCGCAACGCGGCAGCCTGCAGGGCCCGCAGTACATGCGGCTGATGCGCCGCCAGGTCCGGCGCGCCGGCGTCGTCATCCTCGACCAGTCACCCGCCCTTGAGCTGCTGGCCGACCCCGACGGTGTCGTCACCGGCGCCGCCGGCGTCCACCGCCAGCGGGGCGGCGAGCCCTGGCGGGTGCGGGCCGGCGCCGTGGTCCTGGCGACCGGGGGCTGCGCCTTCCGGTCCGGTGCGCTGGGGCTGAACGTGGACACCGGCGACGGCGCGCTGATGGCCGCGGAGCTCGGCGCCGAACTGTCCGGGATGGAGTTCTCCTGCCAGTACGGCACCGCGCCCGCCTTCGGCGCGCAGACCAAGGGCCTGATGTACCAGTTCGCCGTGTTCACCGACGCCGACGGCGCCGAGCTGGCCACCGCCGCGTTCCCCGGTGGGCTGCTCGACGTACAGCGGGCGGCGCTGCGCACCCAGGTGCACGCCCGGCTCGAGCGGGCGGCGCCGCACCTTCGGGAGGCGATGCGCTGGTCGCAGCCGAACTTCTTCCTGCCGTTCGACAAGCTGGGCATCGACCCGTTCACCCAGCGCTTCCCCGTCCGTTTCGTCATGGAGGGCACCGTGCGCGGGACGGGCGGGCTGCGCGTGGTCGACGACGGATGCGCGACCACCGTCCCCGGGCTGTTCGCGGCCGGCGACGCCGCGTCCCGCGAGCTCGTCACCGGCGCGATCAGCGGCGGCGGCAGCCACAACGGCTCCTGGGCGATCTCCTCCGGCGGCTGGGCCGGCGCGGCGGCGGCCCGGTTCGCCGCACGGCGCCCGGCCGGCTGGCCGTCGGCGCCCCTCACCCCCGCCGGCGGCGCGGGGCTGCGCGCCCGGGCGGGCCGCGGCGACCTGCGGCACGAGGAGGTGGTGGCCGCCGTCCAGGAGCGGGTGCTGCCGCTGCGGCACAACAGGTTCAGGACGGCGGCGGACCTGCGCGAGTCGCTGGCCGTTCTCGACTCACTGTGGTCGGCCGTCGTCAACGGGCTCGCACCGGACGGCGACGCCCACAGCATCACCCCCACCCGGGAGGCCGCGGCGATGCTCGCGCACGCCCGGTGGATGTACCGCGGCGCGCTGTCCCGGCCGGAAAGCCGCGGGCTGCAGGTCCGCCTGGACCGGCCAGGGACCGACCCGGCCCTGGCCCACCGCATCCGCGTCGGCGGCCTCGACCAGGTGTGGACGGCCGCCGAGAGCATCGTCGCCGGAACCACCGTCGCCGGAAGTGCCGCCGCTGTCCCTGTTCCCGGCGCCGTTCCCGGCGTTCGCCGTCCCGAGGAGGTGCCGGTCCTGTGATCGAGGTGGTCAGCGACAGCAGGTGCGTCGACTGCGACATCTGTGTCGAGGTGTGCCCCACCAACGTCTTCGACGCGGTCGACGGCGGCCATCCGGTGATAGCCCGGCAGTCCGCATGCCAGACCTGTTTCATGTGCGAGGCCTACTGCCCGGCCGACGCGCTGTTCGTGGCTCCGCTGGCGGGCCCGGCGCCGGCCGGGTCACCGCTGCGGGACGAGGCGTTCCTCGAAGCCCACGACCGGTTCGGGGAGTACCGGCGCTGGCTCGGCTGGGGCCACGGCCGCCGGCCCGGCAGCCTGCTGGACCGCACCCACGTCTTCACCGCGCGCTTCCGCCCGGCGCCGGAGGCATCCGGCCGGTGAGACAGGCGGGACCTCCGCGAAGACCGAACGAGGACACCCGATCCGAGCAGTGACAAGCCTGCTCCAAGTAGTGACAGGCCCGATCCGAGCAGCGACAAGGCAGGGAACAAGCACATGTCGACGTCCCGCGAGCCCGAGCCCGGAACCGGGCCCCGGCCCGTCCCGCGTCCCGCTCCCGCCGGCACGCGGCGCGACCCGTACGCCGGGTTCGGCGGCCGGATCGGGCGCACCTTCGGCGAGTCGGAGCCGGCGTGGCCGTCCCGCGTCCGCCCGGACGGGCGCGCACCCAACATCGTCGTGGTGCTCGTCGACGACATGGGGTACAGCGACATCGGCCCGTTCGGCGCCGAGATCGCCACGCCGGCCCTGGACCGGCTCGCCGCACAGGGTGTGCGGCTGACCAACTACCACACCATGCCGCTGTGCTCGCCGGCCAGGGCAGCCCTGCTGACCGGCCTGAACCCGCACCGCGTCGGATACGCCATGGTGGCCAACGCCGACCCCGGATTCCCCGGCTACGGGATGGAGATCGCCGACGACATCCCCACCCTGGCCGAGCTGCTGCACGACGCCGGATACGCCACCTACGCGGTCGGCAAGTGGCACCTGGCGCGCGACTCGGCGTCCAACGCGGCCGACGACCGGCGCAACTGGCCGCTGCGGAAGGGCTTCGACCAGTACTACGGCGTGCTGGAAGGGCTCACCAGCCTGTTCCACCCGCACCAGCTGGTACGGGACAACAGCCCGCTGGACATCGACGAGCTGCCCGACGGCTACTACTACACCGACGACATCACCGACCAGGCGATCTCGATGGTGACGTCGCTGCGGGCGCACGACGCCGACAAGCCGTTCTTCCTCTACGTCGCGCACAACGCCGTGCACGGTCCGTTGCAGGCCAAGCCCGAGGACGTCCAGCGTTACCGGGGCCGCTACGACGGCGGCTGGGACGCGCTGCGGGAGGCCCGTTTCGACCGGCAGCGCGCGGCCGGCATCTTCCCCGCCGACACCCGGCTGCCGCGGCGCAACTTCGAGGCCGGACACGAGGTGGGCCCCTGGGCGGAGCTCACCCCGGAACAGCAGCGGCTGTACGCCCGGTACATGGAGGTCTACGCCGCCATGGTCGACAACATCGACCAGAATCTCGGACGGCTGCTGGACACCCTCGCCGCGCTCGGCGACCTGGACAACACGATCGTCATCTTCACCTCCGACAACGGAGGCACGGGCGAGGGCGGCGCGGAGGGCACCCGCAGCTACTTCAAGCGTTTCGTCCAGCATCCGGACCTGCCCGCCGACTGGGACCCCGACGTCGAGCGCGACCCCGACCTCATCGGCGGCCCGCGCAGCCTGGTGCACTACCCGCGCGGCTGGGGGATGGCCTCCAACACGCCGTTCCGGCTGTACAAGGGCCAGACCTACGCCGGCGGGGTGCGGGTGCCGTTCATCCTGTCCTGGCCGGCCGGCCTGCGCGCACCCGCCGGCGACGCCGGCATTCGGACA
>NZ_CEVIVD010000103.1:5362-7537 GCF_982290655.1 Protofrankia sp. CiP1_Cm_nod3 | reverse complement strand
TACCCAGTACCAGTACGTCACCGACATCACCCCGACGCTGCTCGAACTGGCCGGGGTGGCCCGGCCGGCGCGGCGCCGCGGGCAGCCGGTCCAGGAGCTCGACGGGGTCAGCTTCGCCGCCGTCCTCGCGGATCCGGCCGCGCCCGGCACCCACCACGAGCAGTACTGCGAGATGATCGGCAACCGCAGCTACTACCGGGACGGCTGGAAGCTGGTCACGCAGCACCGCCCCGGTGCTCCGTACGACGACGGCGAATGGGCGCTCTACGACGTGACGCGGGACCCGACCGAGATCGTCGACCTGTCCGCCGCGCACCCCGACGTGGTCAAGGAACTGGCCGCGGCCTGGGAGAACGCGGCCTGGCGCAACGGCGTCTTCCCGCTCGCCGACGGCAGTGGCGCGCTGGTCATCCGCAACCCCGCGGAGGAGCGGCTGCGGCGGCCGGTGACCCTGCTGGCCGGCACCCCCGAGCTGGAGCGCTACCGCTCCGCCAAGCTCATCACCTTCCGCTCCTTCGACATCATCATCGAACTGGACGAGCATGCCGCCGGCGACGAAGGAGTCCTGGTCTCGCACGGCGACCAGGGCGGCGGTTACAGCGTGTACGTGGAGGACGGGCGGCTGCGCTTCGCGTACAACGAGTACGGCGTGCTGCACGAGGCCGACGCCGGGCCGCTGCCCGCCGGCCGGCGCACCGTCCGCGTCCGCGCCCAGGCCATCCCCGGCCTGCGCTGGCAGTGGCGGATCCTCGTCGACGGCACCGAAACCGGCCTGCTGGCCGAGGTGCACCAGCTCATCGGCATGGCCCCGCTCCAGGGGATCAGCGTCGGCGTGGACCGCAGGTCCCCGGTCTCCTGGCCCGTCCACGAACGCCACCGCAGCTTCCGCTACACCGGCCGCCTGAAATCGGTGACCTACATTCCGGGACCGCCCGCCCCCGACGACCCCGAAACTCTGATCCGCACCCTCCGCGAAGCCGCCGCCACCTTCGAGTAGCCCCTCTTATCTGCTCCCGGCCCAGGCAGCCGCGGCCTGGGGCCGCGCCGCGCGCCCCGAGCGGTTCGCCCGCCGGCCACGGCCACCCAGCCTGCCCAAGACCGTGTGGATCAACCAGCCAGTTCCAAGCCAACCGAACAACGACCAACTGTCACATCTGACTTGACATCTACCGGTCGTCCACCGGCTCCACATTCCCGCCCGACCGTCACAGACAACGATCGATCACCGAGTGCAACGGTTCGTTACCGGGAAAGGCTCGCTGAAATCTTCGGCTGCGCCGGTTTGAAGGCTGGCCCGGCCGGTGAGCTTTTCAGTCCGAGGGCTGTGGTCGGGCGGACCAGCCAAAGCTTTCGCGCGGCAGAACGATTTCCCACCTTTTCGGGCCGGTCGGTGGGCGCGGTGGGGCGCGGAGCAGCGGCGCCCGACAGGGTGGGGCGACGCGTGGTGTGGCTTCAGCAAGCCTTCTCGGCGCGGATCGAATAGGTGAGGGAGATGCGCGGAGCGCCCTCAGGATGCCGGTAGATGTCGCCGTCGTGGCGCTCAAGTGACTGGCGTTGGAGGTAGAAGGTGTGGTCGTGTTCGTGGAGGAACTGGATCCGTAGCCCAGCCCCGGCGATCGCCGAGACAACGGTCGACAGACTGTGCCGCCACTCGACGGTCTCGTTGTGCTCGGTCATTGCCGCCTCGTCGGCGTAGGTGCCGGGGCCTCCCGAGGCTTCCGGACCTTCATCGAAGTAGTCGTGCGTGACCGTGCCTCCGGTCTCGTCGTCGAGGACGAAGCTGAAGGGATGGAACTCCGCGAGGTACAGGCACCCAGCGGGAGCCAGTAGTTCAGCGACCACCGACGCCCAGCGGCTGATGTCGGGAAGCCAGTTCAGTGCCCCGAAGCTGCCATGCCAGACCGCCGCCGCCCCGTCGAGAACGCCGGCGCCAGCCGACGAGGAAGACGTCGGCAGCATTCTTTCCGCGCTGGGCCAGGTAGCGGATTTCCGGAAACCGCGCGGGAAGATCTACGAGCTGCGTTTCGTGCTCGCCGTCACGGTCATCGCCACGTTTGCGGGCGCCACCGGCTTCCGTGAGATCGGCAGCCACGCGCCCTGTAGTCCCAGCTTCGGTGGCATCCTGGCACCTTGGCCCAGTGCGCCGTGCTTGGTTACGGCCCTCGTCAGGGCTAC
>NZ_CEVIVD010000103.1:4231-4719 GCF_982290655.1 Protofrankia sp. CiP1_Cm_nod3 | reverse complement strand
TGGGGTGGAGACACAGTGATCGACTGTGGCGGTCGTCGACGGTGATGTCGCGGTAATGTCGTTGACAGTCGCGGAGGGCGCTGTGACGATCACTCTGTGAGAATCGAGGGGGTGGCAGGACGGGCTTTTGTGCCTCGTCCGCTGTCTTTCCGTGCTCTGCTGACGCCAACGTTGGTGGTGTATCTCGCGGTCGGGCTCGGGGTGCTGCTCGGGGTGGCCGGGCTGGTGTTCAAGGTGCGGGACGGCTCGAATCCCGCCGCGGGCATGGTGCTGGGGGCCACCGGCGGTTTCCTGTTCCTCGCCGCCGGGGCGGTGGCGCATACCCGGCGGCCGGCGAACCGGGTAGGGCTGCTGATGGTCCTGGTCGGCGCCGGTTTCTTCGCCGAGGATCTGCAGGTGTCGCGCACCCCGGCGATAAGCACCGCCGGACTGCTGCTGGTCCGGGCGTCGAGCGGGTTCGCCGCGCATCTGCTGCTGGCCTTCCCGAG
>NZ_CEVIVD010000103.1:2021-4206 GCF_982290655.1 Protofrankia sp. CiP1_Cm_nod3 | reverse complement strand
CGGACGCCTGACCTCACGGGTACAGCGGCTGCTTGTCGCGGCCGCGTATGCCACGGCTTTCGGGCTTCCCTCGGCGGCAGCCCTGTTCTACGACACCCGCCAGCTGCCTGATTCCGTCCCGAACCTGCTGCTCGTCGCCGACAACATCCAGTTGGCTCAGGCAGCGAACCGGATCGAGGAGACGATCGGCGCGGCGATCGCCGTGGGTGTGCTGGTGCTGCTCGTCCGCCGCTGGGCGACGGCCAGCCGGCCGCTGCGGTGGGTGCTCGCACCGGTCTTCGTCACCGGCCTGGTGGGGGCTGCCGCCACGGTGGCCGGCGGGGTTGTGGGTTCGACGGGTCATCCGCTGTACTCGGCGTTCCTGTGGGTCTACTGGGTGGCGTTCTGCCTGCTGCCGCTGGCGTTTCTCGCGGGGGTCCTGCGGGTCCGGCTGGGGCGCACCGCCGTGGGGGACCTGCTGGGACGGTTACACGAGCCGCTGTCAGCCGCCGACCTGCAAGGACTCCTGGCGAGGTCGTTGGGCGATCCCTCGCTGCGGATCGGCTACTGGCGGCCGGAGTCCGGCACGTTCATCGACGGGGACGGCCAGCGGCTGCGGCTTCCGGAGGACGACTCACAGCGTGCCGTGTGGCCGGTGGAGCGTGACGGACGGCGGGTCGCGGCGCTGTTCCACGACCCGGCGCTGCGGGAGGACCCGCACCATCTCGACGCCGTGGCCGCCGCGGCCGGGCTGGCACTGGACAACCAGCGGCTGGCCGCCGAGGTGAACGCCCAGCTCACCGAGGTCCGGGCCTCGCGCGTGCGGATCGTCGCCGCGGCCGACGCCGAACGGCGCCGCCTCGAACGTGACCTGCACGACGGCGCGCAGCAACGGCTCGTCGTCGCGCGGCTGTTGCTGCGTCTGCTCCAGGAACGCCTCGACGGCACCGTCGACGAGCAGACCACGGCGCTGCTCGCGCGCAGTGCCGACGGGCTCGACAGGGCCATGGAGGAACTGCGGGCGCTCGCCCGCGGCATCCACCCCGCCATTCTCACCGAAGCCGGCCTGGTCCCCGCGCTGCGGGCGCTGGCCGAGCAGGCTCCGCTCGACGTGCGGCTGACGGCGGCCGCCGTGCCGCGGCTGGCCCCCGCCGTGGAGGCGACCGGCTATTTCGTGGCGGCCGAGGCGTTGACCAACACCCTCAAGTACGCCCACGCCGACCAGGTCCGGATCGACGTCGAACACGCCGACGGCCGGCTGCGCGTCGAGGTCACCGACAACGGAATCGGAGGTGCCGACATCACGGCCGGGACAGCGGGAACGGCGGGAACGGCCGGGACGGGCCTGCTCGGCCTGCGCGACCGGCTCGCGGCGCTCGACGGCACGCTGACCGTGCACAGCCCGGCAGGTCACGGCACCGTCGTCCGCGCGTTTCTCCCCACGGATGACCCGCGATGAAACCCTTGTCCTCGCCGTCCTCGCCGTCCTCGCCGTCCTCGCCGTCCTCGCCGTCCTCGCCGTCCTCGCCAGGCCGGTCCGCGGGATTACGGGTGGTGCTCGCCGACGACGCGGTGTTTCTGCGGGAGGTTGTCGCCGAGCTGCTCCGCGGTCACGGATGCGACGTCGTCGCGCAGGTCGCCGATCCGGCCGGTCTGCATGGCGCGATCGCCGCGCTGCGGCCCGACATCGCGGTGGTCGACATCCGCATGCCTCCCACCCACCATCTCGAAGGGCTCGAGGCGGCTGTCGCCATCCGCCGGGATCACCCCGACGTCGGCGTCCTGCTGCTCTCTCAGTACCTGGAGTCCCACTATCTGCCGGCCCTGTTCGGCGCGGGCGCCGGGAGCATCGGCTACCTGCTCAAGGAACGGGTCGCCGGGACGGCGGTCTTCCTGGACGCGGTCCGCCGGGTCGCGGCCGGCGGCTGCGCCCTCGACCCCGACGTGGCGGCGCTGCTGGTCGGCGGCCGGCACCGACGTGGCCCGCTCGACACGCTGACCGACCGTGAACGTGAAGTGCTCGCCCTGATGGCCGAGGGGCGTTCCAATCGCTCCATCAGCGACCAGCTCGTCCTCACTCCCAGGACGGTCGAGTCCCATGTACGCAGCATTTTCACCCGGCTCGGTCTGCAGCCGCAGCCCGACGACCACCGTCGCGTCCTCGCCGTCATCACCTATCTCCAGGCCACCGGCACGACCGCCACCC
>NZ_CEVIVD010000103.1:0-1487 GCF_982290655.1 Protofrankia sp. CiP1_Cm_nod3 | reverse complement strand
GCCGCGTGGCCGAACCGCCGCGTGGCCGAACCGCCGTGCCCAACCATCCGGGCTGACGGCCTTCGGTTTTCAGTGTTGGCACGGATGTTCCCGCGCCCGATGCCCGTGAGGATCGATCTGACGATCGTGGCAGGGCCTCGAAACGGCGGCGGCACCGATCAGGAAGCGCCGCCAGTCAGTCATGACATGTTGTGGGGGATGAGACGTGATGCGCACGGTCGGCCGGCGTTGTCGGAGATTTTCGTACCGGCGGACGAGGGCGCGGGAGGCACTGTCGATCCCGCGTTTCGTCGTCCGTCTCCCGGCGCTTCTTCCCAGGCATGCGCTGGCCGGTTTCCTGGCGCTGTCCCTGCTTGCCACGGGCTGTCTGGACGATATGGGGGGCAGCGGTGGTTCGCGGCCGAGCGGCGGGCCGACCCAACAGAACGGGCAGATTCAGCAGAACGGGCAGGACCGGCAGAACGGGCAGGACCGGAAGCCGAAAGGGCCGGTCTGCCCCACGCCCGGGCCGCTCACGAAATCCCAGCTTCCCAGGTTTCCGTCGGCGGACGCGGTCAGCGTGATCAATCAGAATCCATGCGTCAGCATCGCGGGTCTCGCCGATCAGATGATCGGTTTCATTCCCAGGGGACGCGCGGGGGAGTTCGCGCAGTTCCGTGGCGGGCTTGAGCAGTTCATCAAAAGGGTGAACGCAGCCAACGACGTGGTGGACTGCGCCTACGAGACCGACCATCTGGCGATCAAGGTGTACCAGCATGACGACTGGCACTGGTCACTTGGTATGGTCGCGGTCGTCCGTGGGGATCTCGACGCGCTGGTCGACGGCGCGGCCTGCTGGCTGCTGAAGAGAGTGCCGTTCCCGACCGGCGGATTCGGATTCCGCGGCGAGAAGCGCGAGCCCGACCCTGCCTTCTGCGCCGACGCCGTCAGCAGAAAAAGCAACGGCGATCGTTTCACGGTCATGTGGATCGGATCCTCGGATCTCATGTGCAAGAGCCTTGCCCACCTGGCGAATCCCGCTCAGCCGACGCCCTTGAACACCGGCTGAAGCGTCGTTCCGAATACTCGGGTTCAGCGCGGCGCGGTGTGTCCGGGATGCTCCGCGTCACGAAGGGTGTCCTTGCTGAGGCGTGCCGTGCTTGTACAAATTCGCCAAGAAACGCCTTGCCGCGAGATGGAAGCGGACCTCCTCGCCAGGAAGTTCCTGCGAAACTGCGCAGCGCGGAGTCTACATCTCGCCATGATCCACGGACAAATGGCAGGGAGATTATGGAGATGACGTCTTCGGATGGGTCGTAGTGGGGAGGGATCGTCGAGGAGGGAAATCGTGATGGAACTCCCTCGGTCGCCGTGGAACGGATCACGATTGTAGGGTTATGGTTGTAGACCACGGTTTCGACGGAGACTATCCTGTCCCAGGGGGAAAAACCATCGTCTATTTCGCCGTACAACTTCGATGCCCTCATTGTTGAGCGTGGTATAGGATC
>NZ_CEVIVD010000102.1:17318-19439 GCF_982290655.1 Protofrankia sp. CiP1_Cm_nod3 | reverse complement strand
GTGGGGGTGGTCGGGGCCGAGGACGCGCAGCAGGTCGGTGAGGGTCTGCTCGTGCAGGTCGATGGCCTCCGCCACCCGCCCCACCGTCCGGTAGGCGCCGGCGAGATTGTTGCGGGAGGCCAGGGTGTCGGGGTGGTCGGGGCCGAGGACACGCAGACTGTCGGTGAGGGTCTGCTCGAACAGGCCGATGGCGGGGTCGAGTTGTCCGATTTCGGCCAGGTAAGTCGCCGCTCTGTCGGCCAGCCATGATGTGGTGTCGGCTTCTGTCGTTGTGCCGGTCGCCACGGTGAGGGATCCGCGGTGGGGGTCGAGGACGGCCAGGACGTGCGGGAGGAGCTGGTGCCACCGCTGCCAGCCGTCCGGCTTCCCCCGGATGTCCCCGGGCAGGGCGGCGGTGAGCATCTGACAGGCGGTGGTGTGGACGGTGGGTCGCTGCTCGGGTGGGGTGTGGTCGCGCAGGACGGCCTGCACGAGCCGGTGCAGTGTGATCGTGCTGGGGCTGGTCCCGCTACCGGGGTCGATGGTGGCGAGTCCCAGGCCACGGATCCGGCGGATCACATCCCCGAACGCGACAGGTGCCGCGGCGATCGCGGTGAGTGCGGCCAGCGGCCGCGGGTCGGCCGGGCCGTCCGCCTCGTCCGGTGGGAGCGGGTCGGCCAGGCCGGCCAGGCTGGGAAAGACATCGACCGGGATCGGTTCCGGGCCGAGGAATCCACACAGGTGGAGCAGGTCGACAACGGCGGGTTCGTCCGGGCCGATCGCGTCCAGCGCCAGGTTCCAGGCCGCGGCGACCACCGTCGGGTAGCGGTCCGGAACCCCACGGCTGAGGATGTCGCGGACCTGGGTCCCTAACACGGTGAGGTAGTCGTCGACGCCCGTGCCGGTCGAGGCCAGCCAGGTGCCGGCCTGCTCCAGGGCAAGAGGAAGATCCCCGAGGGCGTGGGCGAGCCGGTCGGCGTCGGTGTCGGTGTCGCCCAGGCCAGGGAGGTGGCTGCGCAGGAGGGTGATCGCGTCGGGGCGGGGCAGCACGTCCACCGCGACGGTTCCGGTCCGCCCCGCCCAGTCGGGGTGCCGGGAAGTGATCAGGAGGTGGCCGTCGGTGGCCTGTTCGGCCGCGCCGATCAGCCCGTGCAGGTCCGAGGGCGCGGTGGCGTTGTCGACCACGACCAGCCAGCGGGCGTGCGGCCGGCCGGTCCGCAACGCCTCCACGACCGCTCGTATCGAGCCGTCGCTGTCCCCGGCCGCCCCGACACCGAGGCGGGCGGCGAGATCGGCCAGGGCCGTGGCGGCCAGCGCGGGCTGTTCCCCGTCGACCCACCACACCAGGTCGTAGGACGAGCGGAACCGCCAGGCGTATTCCACCGCGAGTTCGGTTTTCCCGACCCCGCCGAGGCCGTGCAACGCCTGCGCCCGCCCCGCCGCCGGCTCGGCCGGCGGGGTCCTGCCGGCCGGGAGGTGGGGGACGACCGCGGCCTGCCCGGAACGGGTCAGCCGCTCCCGGAGCTCCGCCAGCTCACCCTCCCGGCCGGTGAACCGCGGGTTACGCGGCAGATGCGCGGGCAGCCCCCAGACCGCCGGCGGCCGGCCCGGATACCGTGCCCCCCGCCCGGCCGTACCGTTCTCTCCCGCGCTCTCCCTGTCTCTGTCACCGTCCCGGGCCGGGAAGGGCAACGGGCCGGTGGGGCGAACTCGCCCCACCCGCGCCGCCCGGACCCCGTCGAGCAGCCGGGTACGCGCCGTGCTCTCGCCCTCCGGCCCGGACAGGCCGGTCAGATCGATCCAGCCGCGGGTCCCCACCAGCCCCAGCCGCTTCGGATCACACGGCGCGATCCGGACCGGGATCAGCCGCCGGTCGTCCCCGGCCGGGTCCGCCGCCCATATCGCCTGCCATTCCGCGCTGCCCCCGACCGAGTCCAGATAAGCCGGGCTGAGCAGCGCGAGCAGACGACCACCTCGTGTCACACCCGCATGCACCAGCGCCGGCCAGTTCGACCCCGGGACGAAATCCCACGCCTGCACCAGCACCCGGTGCCCGTCGGATTCCAGCGCCTCGGCGATCCACTCCGCCCACGGCTGATCCGTCCGCGTGTACGACACGAAGAAATCCCACACCGTGGCGGT
>NZ_CEVIVD010000102.1:11869-16762 GCF_982290655.1 Protofrankia sp. CiP1_Cm_nod3 | reverse complement strand
CAGTGTCCCGTGATTCCGGATGGCTAAAGTCACGCTGAGCCATCTTCACTGGTCGCAGGCATGATCAGGACCTCGACCGCGTAAACGGGACAGCATCACGAGACTCCAGAAGAGTCTCGGACGACGCGAGCGTTTCAGGACAGCGGCCGTCTTCGGTGCGTCAACGACCCGAATTGATCAGCTGTTTGGACGGGGCGGCGTCACCGTTGCCGCGCTGGCGGGCCGCGCGAACGCCGCGGATGCCGAGCCAGCCGACCACCGAGCCGATCGCGAGGGAGACGACGGTCAGGACCAGGTGGACGGTGAAGAAGCCGGTCGGGCCGTCGTCCCAGGAACGATCATCCTTCCATATGTTCCGAAGGAAGTTCGGCCAGATCGCCCACGTCCACACACCCACCGCGATCAGGAACCAGGATGCCCGCTTCGAGAGAGTCACCCCACCAGCCTGGCATCCGCGGAGAGCTGTGGTCTCTCCGCGAGGGCACGAGTTCGGACACGCTGATCGTCATAGGCTTTGACAACAGACATAACCCCGGCGGCTTGCCGCCTGAACGGTAGAGGCCATCCGGGGTCTCCGTCAGCCAGTTCAGAAGGCAGCGCACCGATGCCCGGCCCTCCGCCCCTGTCCCGCACCGCTTGGCTCTGCCGCAGGTTGAGTTCCGGGCGGCTCAGCCCCTACGAGCGTTGGCCGGCACTCCCCCGCCGGTCAGCGGCCGAGGGGCCGAGGGCGCTGCGGTCCGCCTCGGCGCAGCCAGATCTGAAGTAGTTCAGATCTGATCGAGCCATGGTCGCCTCCAGCGCGCGAGTCTCCTTTCCGTACAGCGACCTCCTTCGCGAGCCCAAGCGCGTCCTCGCCTTCATCGATCAAGGAGAGGTCGTCGAACTCGCCCGGCGCGACGGCCCGAACCTGCGCATCGAACTGGCGGACAGAGCCGCCGACGTCGAAGAGGCCCTGGCAATCACCGCCCGTATCCTGCGCGCCATACTGCATGAACCCGCCGCCAGGGAGGTGCTCGAAGGCATCCTCACCGAGGTCTTCCCCTGGATCGACCTGCTTCCCGACGACGAGCAGACCGAATGCGTCACCACCCTGCTGCGCAGACTCCAGGCCAGCGCGGAAGCGGGAGTACTCGGGCCTTTTACTCAACTTGTCCACGAGTGGCGCCAGACCGCCGCGATCCACGCCGACCCCCATCTGGTGGCCGAACTGTCCAGGCCGCTCCCGGGGGATGGCCCGGAGTTGATGCCACCACTATGACCCGCCGCGGAGACCGTGTCCCTCGTCCCGCCGATCCCGACAAGTGGGACCTGTACGCCGCCGACAACAACGCGGGCCTCAAACATCCCATCGGCTGCGTGGGACTCGCACCCCGCCCGCCTGCCAGCACCGCGGAGATCAAACGTCTCTACGTACGTCCGACGCATCGTGGCGGGATCGGACGCGTCCTCATGGAACACGCACACCAGCACGCCGCACGACACCGCTTCACCCGCCTGGTCCTCGACGCCCTGCCCACCCGTACGGCCGTCATCAGCTTCCACCGCCGCCTCGGCTACACCGACATCGAGCCCTACGACACCGAATCACCGATCCCCATGATCTATATGCAACGGCCCGTCACGCAGACATAATCATCCACAGATCTTGGCAATTTCTCACAAGTTCGGCCAGATGGCCCACGTCCACGCGCCGACCGCGACCAGGAACCACGAAGCCTGTTTCGACACAATCACCCCACCAGTCCAGCGTCCACGGGCAGCCGTGGTCTCTCAGTACGGGGCGCGAGTTCGGACACACTGACCGCCATAGGGTGTGACCGACAGATATCACTATCCACAGCCACCTGCGAGCGTGTGCCGCGCTGTTCACCAGAACAGACAGAACGCCAGAACAGACAGAACCCCGGTGGCGTGCCGCCTGTGCGGTAGAGGTCATCCGGGGTCTCTTTCAGAAGCATAGAAGATCGGTACGTCGATGTCCAATCCCTTGTCCCCGTCCCAGGCCTCCCGGCTTTCGCCGCGGGCTGAGCCCCGAACGTCTCGGCCCATACGAGCGGGCATGCGGCGATGACATCGTCAGCGCAATCGCCCTCTACGAGTGGAACGGCGCCGTCAGCGCCGGCTTCCACGAGGACCTGGGAGTGCTCGAGGTCGTGCTGCGCAACGCGCTTCACGACCAGCTCACGGCATGGCACCTGCACCGGCACAGTGCCAGCGAGTGGTGGGACGATCCGGCCGGGATCCTCGAAGCCCGGGGACATCAGGACGTCGTGGACGCCGGGTTCAGGATCCGACGTGACGGCAGGATCATCACCCCTGGTCGGGTCGTCGCCGAGCTGACCTTCGGCTTCTGGCGCTATCTCCTGTCCCGACGCTACGAGACGTCCCTCTGGACGCCTGTGCTCCGTCATGCCTTCCCGGGCCTTCGTCCTGCCCGGCGCGCGACCATCTACGACCCGGTCAACAGACTTGTCCGGCTCCGCAACCGCATCGCGCACCACGAACCGATCCACAACCGGCCGTTGGAGCGGATGCACGCCGACCTGCTGCGCGTGGCCGGCTACCTGGACTCCGACGTCCGGGCATGGATTCAGGAACGCAGCCGCGTACCCCGTCTCCTGCTCAGCCGGCCGGTCACGGAAGTACCCGTGCCACGGGAGCCGGCCGAGTCATCCGCCCGGCCTCGCTGACCAGCGCATGTGAGCGCGAACCCGTCCGGGTCAGGTGTTCGTGGCGGCGGAGGGGGTGAGGTAGAGGAAGCCGTAGGCCTCGTCGCGGAAGGGGATGCCGGCGGCGCGCAGGGCCTCGTCCCAGTCGCCGGTGCGGGACGGGTCGGCGCCCTCGCTGCCGTGGTCCGCGGTCAGCAGGATGACGGTGTCGTCGGCGAGTCCGCGGGCTTCCAGCAGGTCGAGGAAGACTCCGAGGCGCCGGTCGGCGTCGGCCATCGACGCCCGGGACTGCGGCGAATACGGGCCGCCGCCGTGATGCCCGGTATCGGTCACCGTGGTGTTCCACCAGGTGAACGCGGGCGGCTCGGCGGCCTGCTCGCCCCACAGCTGGCGGATCTGCGCCAGGCCGAGCGCGTCCACCTGCGTCGACCAGGCGTAGTCCGGGTTGGCGGCGACCCACTCCTGGGTCGCGTGCGGGTCGTCCGCGGCGGACGGCAGATGCTCGCCCAGCCCGCCGGCGCCGGCAGCGCTGTTCATCGCCCGGACCAGCCCGAACGTCGAATACGTCGCGCCTCGGTCGATCGGCTCGTTGACGCAGGCCGTCGACACCCCGGGCCGGGCCGCGGCGATCGCCTCGAACACGGTGCGCACCCCCGGCCGCAGCTGCTCGCAGGCCAGATGCCAGGTGGACGCGTCGTTGGCGACGATCCGCCGGCCGGTCTCCCGGTCGAAGTAGGCGTTGTTGAGGATGCCGTGCCGCCCTGGGCCGACGCCGGTGAGCGCGCTGGTGTGGTTCGCCAGGGTCACGCTGGGGAACTCCGCGACCGCGCCGCCGGTGAGGGCGACGCCACGGGCCAGCAGGCGGGCGACCGCCGGCAGCTCGCCGGCGCCGGCCATGGCCAGCAGGTCGTTGCAGTTCACGCCGTCCCAGAGCAGGCCGACAACATGCCGGGCGCCGGGCACGCACAGTTCCGTCAGGGCCCGGCCGTCGATGCCGAGGTCAGCCGAACCGTTCCGGCCGGCCGGCCCGCCCGCGCCGGCCAGACCGTTCGCGCCGGCCAGACCGGCCAGATCGTTCAAGCCGGTCAGATCGTTCAAGCTGGCGGGGCGGGCCAGATCGTTCAAGCTGGCGGGGCCGGTGAGATCGTTCGAGCCGGTCGGATCGTTCAAGCCGGCGGGGCGGGCCGGGTCTGTCATGGACGCCCCGGCCAGGTAGGCCAGGGTCGGCGCGACGTCGACGACGCGGGCATGCCGGTCGAGCGGCCCTCGTCCGTGGACGCCGGCGCCGGACAGCAGCAGCGGCGCCCGGGACTGGCCGGCGTCCAGCGACCCGTGCTCGCCGAGATGCCCACCGCGTTCCGGCCAGTGATGTGCCGCGCTGTGCACGACGACGACGTCCGGCGAGCGGGCCGGATCGGCGAAGACGGACGCGAGCCGCACCCCGGCGAGCGGGTAGGAGTTGCGGGCGTTCGGCGGCGAGGGGTCCCTGAGCGCCTGCTCCAGCGGGACGCCGTGCATCGGGTCCCGCACGGCCACCGGGTCGCGCCCGCGCAGGACCTCCCAGGGGCCGTCGAGGCCGGTGGTCAGCGACAGCCGCGAGGCGCCGTCCGCGTTCGCGACGTGGAGCCAGCCGTCGTCGACCCAGGCGACAAGATCCACGATCCCGGCGAGCTCCGGCGCGCTGAGGACCGCGGCCGCCGCGGCCACCTCCCCACCGCCGGCCCGGTGAAAGGGCACGCCACCAGGACGCCCGGCGGATGCGGCGGCGGGATGGGAGAAGAGCACGTCACCAGGAGGCGCGTTGAGCACGTCACCAGGAGGCGCGTTGAGCACGTCACCGGGAGGCACGGTGGGCACGCCGCCAGAAAGGCCGACGGACACGGCACCGGGACGGTCGACAGGCACGTCGCCGGGACGGCGTGGGCGGTCACCGTCATACCGGGCACGATCACCGTCGACGGCCTGGCCCTCCGGCGGCTCGACGGCGGTGTCCGCGGCGCCGGGAGCCGCCGGCGTGCCGATCCGGGCCGGTTGGGCGGGCTTGCTGCTGGGCACGACCGAACACTACCGGCACCATCCGTCCCAGCCGGGAACACACGTCGACATCTTGCGATCGCACAGTGAACATGTTTGATCACACTATGGACAACCTGACGTGTCCACACGCCGCGGCTGTGTCGACAGCGACCGGCCGAACGCCTCTACGCCCGGGGGGCGGTGTCGG
>NZ_CEVIVD010000102.1:5492-11021 GCF_982290655.1 Protofrankia sp. CiP1_Cm_nod3 | reverse complement strand
CCGGGCCGTACCGCCAGCCGGGCTCTGCCGGACTCGACCAGCCGCGTCATGACCGGGGCCGGTTCCCGCTCCTCGGCGGGCACGATGCGGGCGATCAGCCGGCCGTACTCGGTCACGTCGACGGTCTCACCACGCCGGACCCGGGCCAGCACCTCGCTGGTGTTGTGGCGAAGCTCCCGTAGGCCCACCACATGATCACCAGTGATCGCCATAACCCATATGTATCACAAATTTGTGACCACTTCTCCGGTGACGTCGCGACGCGGCCATCAACGGCCGTCAGCGGACGGCTCTCGAGACTGCCACCAGGTCACGGGCTGCCATCGGAGGGACGAGACCGGTCCGGTGGCAGCCCGTGACACCCGCCGTGGAATGCGGGCCGCGGTCGTCAGGCGGCGACGTTCTTGCGGGGGCGGCCGCGGGGACGCTTGCGCGGGACGACGGCGCCCATGGCAACGAGCTCGCCACCCCACACGCCCCAGGGCTCGCACCGGTCGAGGGCGGCGGCCAGGCAGGCGTGCCGCAGCGGACAGTCGACGCAGACCGCCTTCGCGGATTCGACGTCCTCGGGGGACTCCGCGAAGAACAGGTCCGGGTCGACGTCCCAGCAGGGCAGCGCCAGCTGGTCCCGCTCGATCCGGGCGACGATCGAGGGGTTGAACACCGGTGTCACCTCCGGCACTGAAGGAGCAGGAAGGGAATCGATCAGGAAACCGGTCGGGGGCGGTTCGACCGGGACAGCCGGTTCGGTCAATGTCGCTCCAGGCATTCGTTGGTTCGGCAATTCGGCTGATCCGGCTGGTTCGGCTGGTTCGGCTGGTTCGGCTGGTTCGGCTGGTTCGGCGATTCGGCTGATCCGGTCGGTTCGGCTGATTCGGCGGATCGGGCCGAAAAACACTCAGGGCCGCGGTTCCCGTCGGGGATCCGCGGCCCTGGTCGGCGCTCGGGCGGCCGGTCAGGCCAGGAGCAGACCTCGGGACGGACCCGGGACGGACAGCGCCTTGCGCATCGTCGATGCCTGGGCGCGGGCGTTCGCGGCCAGGGCGTGATGCGCGGCGGCTACGCGGATCCGGCGCGGATCGTCGGCGAACCCACGGGCGGCCGTGGAGGCGGCGGGTGCGCTCCCGAGGGGAACAGCCGCGACCGGACGGACCACACCACGCAGGCCGGGCGGGTACACCCGCCACACGAACGCGGCGACGATCCCCACCATCCTCATGGGGACCACCTCCATCGCGTTCGGGCCGGGCTTGGCGTTCTCAGGCCGGGCGCAGGTCAGGCACGCTCAGCGCTCATCAGCACCGTAGAAGCCGGCCGCGGCGGTCGCAACCTATTTTTCGCGCTTCCGAACGAGCACTCTACGCAATCAGTATGACTGGTGCCACGGCTGACCGATACCGCGACTGAAGGTGTCACGATCGTCACAGTCCTGGGGGCCCGGGGGTACTGCCGGCGAACGGCGGGACGTCAACCGGGTGGTTCCCGCCCGTCCATCAGGGCAAGCACGTCCTCGCCGTAGCGGTCGAGCTTGGCCTGGCCGATCCCGGGGATGCCCACCAGCTCGGCGACGGACGTGGGCCGGTGCTCGGCGATCGCCATCAGCGTCGCGTCGGTGAACACCACGAAGGCCGGCGCGCTCTGCTCCCTGGCCCGGGCGGAGCGCCAGGCCCGCAGCCGCTCGAAGAGCGCCTGGTCGATGTTGGCCGGGCAGCTGTCGCACCGGCCCGTCCGGGCGGCCTGGCCCACCAGGGGACGCTGGCACACCCGGCAGCGCACCGCGGAGCGGCCACGGGCGCGCTGGGCATCGGCGCCGTCCGCTCCCGGGCGCGCCGGCCCACCCGCCGGTCTGCCCGCCGACGCCGCCGGACGGGGCGCCAGACCGTCGAGGAAGCGCGACGGCCGGCGGGACCTGCGGCCGCCCTCGTGGCGGGCGAGCGCCCACGACAGCGCCAGCCGCTCGCGCGCCCGGGTGACGCCGACGTAGAGCAGGCGCCGCTCCTCCTCGACCTGCGCCGGGGTCTGCGCGTGGACGATAGGCAGCGTCCCCTCGGCCAGGCCGACCAGGAAGACCGCGTCCCACTCCAGGCCCTTGGCCGCGTGCAGGGACGCGAGCGTGACCCCCTCGACGGTGGGGATGTGCTGGTGGGCGGCCCGGTCGGCGAGATCGGCGACGAAGTGGTCGAGGGTGGCGCCCGGATCGGCGGCCGCCAGGGCCTCGGCGAGGCGCACGAGCGCGGCCAGGTTCTCCCAGCGCTCCCGCTGCGCGCCCGAGCCGTTCGGCGGGTCGTCGCCGCGCCAGCCCAGCGCGGCGAAGACCTCCGTGACCTCGGCCACCAGCCCCGCCGGCCGGTCGGTGTCGGCCGACCGCGCGGCCGCCCGCAACAGCTGGACGGCCTCGGCGACCTCCGGCCGCTCGAAGAACCGCTCACCGCCGCGGACCAGGTACGGGATGCCGGCGGCGGCGATCGCGGTCTCGTACGCCTCGGACTGGGCGTTGACCCGGTACAGCACGGCGATCTCGCTGGCGGGCACGCCGGCGCCCAACAGCGCGCGGATGCGGCGGGCGGCCGCGGCCGCCTCCTCGGGCTCGCTGTCGAACTCGGTGAACGTCGGGGCCGGGCCGTCCGGGCGTTGCGCGACCAGCCGCGGCGGCTCGTGCCGGGACACCGCGAGCACGGTCCCCGCCGCACCGTGCGTCCCTGGCCCGCCCGCCGTGTCCCGCGCGCCGGGAGGGCCGGCGGTGCCGGCCCTCCCGACCAGCCGGTTGGCCAGCCCGACCACCTGCGGGGTGGAGCGGTAGTCCCGCACGAGACGGACCACCTGGGCCTCGGGGAAGCGCCGGGGGAAGTCCAGCAGGTAGCGGGGGGACGCCCCGGTGAACGAGTAGATGGTCTGGTTGGCGTCACCGACCACGCAGATGCTGTCCCGCTCGCCGAGCCAGGCGTCGAGCAGGCGCTGCTGCAGCGGGTTGACGTCCTGGTACTCGTCCACCACGAAGTGGCGGTAGCGGGAGCGCAGCTCCTCGGCGACCCAGCCGTGCTCCTCGATCACGGCGGCGGTCAGCAGCAGCAGGTCGTCGAAGTCGAGCACGCCCGCCTCCCGCTTGGCCTGCTCGTAGGCGGTGTACAGCCGGGCGGCCACCTCGGGCGGGTGCGCCGTCTCGCGCCCGGCCGCGGCGGCGGCCGCCGGGTACTGCTCGGGGGTGAGCAGGGTGGCCTTGGCCCACTCGATCTCGGCGGTGAGGTCCCGGAGCTCGGTCCGGCCCGGTGTCAGGCCGGCCCGGCTCGCCGCCCGGCCCACCAGCGCGATCCTGCTCTCGACGAGCCTGGGCAGCGCGGCCCCGGCGATCCTGGGCCAGAAGTAGCCGAGCTGCCGCAGCGCGGCCGCATGGAAGGTGCGCGCCTGGACGCCGTCCGCGCCGAGTGTGCGCAGCCGGCCGCGCAGTTCCCCGGCCGCGCGCGTGGTGAAGGTCACAGCAAGTACCTGGCCGGGAGGGACGGTGCCCGACGCCACCAGGTGGCCGATCCGATGCGTGATCGCCCGCGTCTTGCCCGTGCCCGCGCCGGCCAGCACGCAGACCGGGCCGACCGGGGCGAGCACCGCCTGGCGCTGCTCCGGGTCGAGCGCGTCGACCAGCCACTGCCCGGACACGCCCGCACCGCCCGGGAACGGCGCGTCCCGCGCCGGGTCGTCGACGGTCGCACGCGCCATGGGAGGAGTCGCACGCGCCATGGGAGGAACGGTAGCCGCCGCCACCGACGGGAAGCGACCGGGCCGCGCCGCGGTTGTGAAGATTTGTTCTGTCACCGCTACCGAAGGGACCGTTCGTGCCGACGATCTACACCACGTCGTGGTGCGGCTACTGCACCCGCCTCAAGCGTCAGCTCGACCAGGCCGGCATCCCGTACGAAACGGTCGACATCGAGCAGAACCCACAGGCTGAACAGATCGTCCGAGCTATCAACAACGGCAACGCAACCGTGCCCACCGTCGTCTTCGAGGATGGCACCGCGCTGACGAACCCGAGCCTGCGCCAGGTCACGGAGAAGACCTCTTCTGCCGCATAACGGATACTCAGAGCGACAGATAGCAGCAGCAGAGCAGCGGCTGCGCGCCGACTTGAGCCCGTAGAGCTTGATCGAGGGACGGTCTCCGTCACTGCCCGTGAAGTTTGTGGGAGAGTTCGGGCTGTGTCGTCAGTACCTTCAGCACGTACGTGGAGCGCGGTCGATGCCGCACTGCAGGCCGCGGGCGCCATCCATGGGATGGAAGCGACAGGCTTCGTGGTCCTGTCGGGCTCGACCGCGACCTACCAGCGGACGGCGGGGACCATGCCCGGCCTCGACGCGGGTCTGACGCTGCCCCGGAGCGAGACCGTCAGCGCGAGGGTGCTCGACGGCGCGCCCGTCACGCTGGCGGGCGTCGGCAACGACCCCGCGTTCGCGGGGACGGACGAGCCGTCGCGCCTGGGAGTCCGCAGCTATGTCGCCATGCCGGTGGTGGGCGACGATGGGCGGTTACACGGTCTGCTCGTCGGGCTCGACCGGCAGCACGTCACCGTCCCCACGTCCGCGGTCACGCTGCTGCGGGGCATCGCTGACGCTCTGGGCGTCGTCGTCGGCACGGCCGAGCGTGACGAGACGGCCGAGCGTGACGAGACGGCCGAACGTGACGAGACGGCCGAACGTGACGAGACCGAACGGCGCAAGCCGCCGGCGGCGCCAGCTCCGGCCGCGCCGTCAGGCGGTGGCGCGACCCGGCCCGCGCGCCCGGGAGCGGCCGGGGGCGGGCCGGGCGTCCGGGGCCCCGCGGCCGAAGCCGCGCCCGGCGGGCCGGCGCCCGGCGGCCGTTCCGAACTGCGCCTGCGCAGGGCCACGATCGGATGGATCGTGGAAGGGCCAGCAGGCGAGGTCCGGCCGGTCGGTGACCTGCTCTCCGCGATGGTGCTCGCCGACCTGCTCGCCGAGGACCTCGCTCCGCCCGGCCGGCCCCGGCGTCCCGATCACGAGCTCACCGAGATCGAGCAGCTGCGGCTGTCGGTGGTACAGCTGGAGCACGCGCTCGCGTCCCGGGTCATCGTCGAACAGGCGATAGGCGTGCTGGCCGAGCGTCACCGGCTGCGGCCCAGGGAGGCGTTCGAGCGGCTGCGGCGGACCGCCCGCGGCATGGGACGGCGCGTGCACGACCTCGCCCGGCAGGTGGTCGAGTCGGTCTCCGACCCGCGCACGGTCCTGCCCGGGGAGCTGGCCGGCCGTGGCGGCACTCCCCGGCCGGCACCGCCGCGGGCCAACCCGTCCCGCCGCTGACCCTCCTGCCCCAGCGCCGGCCACAAGGCGGCTGCGGCCGGCCGGGGCAGGGGGAAGCGGCCATCAGCCGCCGTCGCGAACGGCTCCTCGGGGCGCTGTGGGCCGCTTCCGGGCCGGCCGTGCCAGGCCACCAGGCGAAACCGGGCCGGACAGGGCCGGCCGTGCCACGCCGCGCCGAGCGGCCCGGCCACGAGCCGGCCGGACGGCCACCGCCAGCCGGTCC
>NZ_CEVIVD010000102.1:3918-5467 GCF_982290655.1 Protofrankia sp. CiP1_Cm_nod3 | reverse complement strand
CCCGGTCGGACGGCCGCCCGGTCGGACGGCCGGTTCAGGTGGCAGCGGCCTCGCTGGCGGTGGCCTTGTCAGCGGCTGTGGTGACGGTCCCGGGGGCGACGACCTCGGGGGCGATCTCGGTGATCGCCCCCACCTCGGCCGCGATCTTCTCCGCGTCCCCGACCAGGACGGTGACCAGACGTGTCGGCGCGAACACCTGCGCCGAGATCTCCAACACGTCCCGCGCTGTCACCTTCGCCAGCGCCGCGGGATGGTCGTGCAGGTACCCGACGCCGATCCCCGCGCCGGCCAGCGCCGACAGGGTGGAGGCGAGCCCCACCCCGGTCGCCGTGGACAGCGCCAGCGTCCCGATCGCGTACTGGCGGGCCGCGTCGAGCTCCTCGTCCGACACCGGCAGCAGCGCCATCCGGCCGAGCTCGTAGAAGATCTCGAGCAGCGCGGGGCCGGTCACGTCGGTCGCCACGTCCGCGGTCACCGTGAACCGGGAGCCCGCGACCGGGTAGTCGAGCGAACTGCGCGGCGAGTAGGTGTAGCCCTTGTCCTCCCGGATGTTCGACACCAGCCGCGAGCTGAAGTAGCCGCCGAAGATGGTGCTGGCCAGCCGCTGCGCGGCATAGGCGGGGTGGTGGCGGTCTACCGCCGGGCCACCGATGCGGATGTTCGTCTGCACCGCGCCGGGCCGGTTGATGATCACGACAGGGCCGGTGCGCAGGGCCGGCAGCGGCGGCACCGCGTCGGCGGCCGTCCCCCGCCAGTCGCCGAGGACCGCCTCCACCCGCTCGAGCGCGGCCTGCGGCTCCACGTCGCCGACGAGCGTGAGCACCGCGCCCACCGGTGACACGCGCGCGGCGTGCAGCGTCCGCACGTCGGCCTCGGTCACCTGGGAGACCACGTCCGGCACCGGTGTCTCGCTGCCGTAGGGGTGGTCGCCGTACAGCCGGCGCAGCAGGCCCTCCCGGGCGATCAACGCCGGCTGGCTGTGGGCGATCGTGGCTTCCTCGACCAGCCGGTCGCGTTCACCGGCGAACTCGCCGCTGGGGTACGTCGCGCCGGTCAGCACCTCCGCGATCAGGTCCAGCAGCGGGACGAGGTTGGTCGCGAGCGCGGAGCCGACGATCGCGAGACGGTCGGCGTCCACCCAGGTCGACAGCGCGCCGCCGAGGGACTGCACGACGGTGGCGAGCTCCACCCGGTCACGCAGCTGCGTCCCGGTGAACAGGGTCTCGGCGAGCAGCTCACCGCGTGCCTGATGGGCCGCGCCCAGGCCGGTGAACGGGATGCGCAGCCGCACCTCCACCAGGGGCACGGTCGTCCGCCGGACCACCAGCACCCGCAGGCCACCGGGTAGGGTCCGCTCGGCGACCGTGGGGAGCTCGGCCGCCACGGTCGTGGCCACCGGCGGGATGACGGACGGCGACGCCCCGGCCCCCGGAGCGTCGCCGGATGCTTTCCCAATGGTTGCGGCGCTCACCGCGACCTCCTGTTCTGCGATGACGGCCTGCCCGGCGGGCGCGTGGTGCCTGCGGGAGCGACGGTAGCCCTGGGAGCA
>NZ_CEVIVD010000102.1:0-3322 GCF_982290655.1 Protofrankia sp. CiP1_Cm_nod3 | reverse complement strand
GGCGGCGCCCGTGACGGCGGCGCCCGTGACGGCGGCGCCCATGACGGTGGCGGTGCCCGCCCGGCCCACGGCATCCGTGAGGAACGCGGCGCCCGCGGGAGCCGCCGCGTCGGTGGGGAGCACGATGCCCGTGAGGGTCACGAGGCGGCACCGGCACGCAGTTCCAGGACCGACCGGCCCTGGGAGCGCAGGCCGGCGGCGGCTGCCCGCACGCTTTCCGCGGTCACCGCCCCCACCACCGCGGGCAGCTCGTTGATCAGTTCGGGCCGGCCGCGGTGCAGCTCGAAGGTGGCCAGGGCCAGCGCGCGCCCGAGCGCGTCGTCGGCCTCGCGCAGCAGGCCGGAGGCGATCCGCGCCTGTATCCGGGCGAGCTCGCCGGGCTGGAGGCCGTCGGTGGCGACGCGGTCGAGCTCCTCGTCCACCGCGGCGAGGACCGCATCGGGCGTCGACTCCGCGGGATGCCGGGCCTCCAGGGTGAGCAGCAGCGGATCCCGCTGGTCGAACGGGTCCCCGAAGGTGCCGAGATAGGTGCTCACGCCGATCACCGACCGGTCCTTCTGGACGAGCCTGCGCTCCAGCCGGCTGGCGTCGCCGGCGGACAGGACGTGGGTGAGCACGTCGTAGGCCAGGAAGGTCGGTAGATCGGCCAGAGGATCGGGGACGCGGTAGCCGACGGCGAGCGCCGGGCGGGGCGCGAGCGGGTCGGTGAGGACCGAGCGCCGTTCCTCGGCGCGCACCGGCTCGGCGAAACTCGGGCGGACGGGCACCGGCCGGGCCGGGATGTCGTCGAAGTAGCGATGGACCAGCCGCAGGGCGTCGTCGACATCGAAGTCACCGACCACCGTCAGGACGGCGTTGCCCGGCGCGTAGTACTTGTCGAAGAAGTCCGCGGCGTCGTCGAGGCTCGCCGCCTCAAGCTCGTGGAAGTCACCGTAGCCATTGTGGGCGTTGGGGAACGTGTCGAAGGCGACCGGCGGGAGCGTGATCCAGGGAAACCCGCCGTAGGGCCGGTTCAGCACGTTCACCCGAATCTCCTCCTGGACCACCGCGATCTGGTTGTCCAGGTTCTCCCGCGTGATCCGGGGCGCGCGCATCCGGTCGGCCTCGAGGAACAGCGCGCGTTCCAGCCCGCCGGAGGGCAGCAGCTCGTAGTAGTCGGTGTGGTCCGGATGCGTGGATCCGTTGAATATGCCCCCGGCGGCCTGCACATACTTCGCGTGCTCGGCCTTTCCGACATTTTCACTGCCCTGGAACATGAGATGTTCAAACAGGTGCGCGAAGCCGGTCCGCCCCTCCGGCTCGGAGCGGAATCCCACGTCATAGTGGACAGCCACGGCGACAACGGGCGCCGTGCGATCCGGAGCCAGCACGACGCGCAGCCCGTTCGCCAGGGAGGTCTTCTCCACCGGGTAGGAGGGCGCCGGCAACAGGACGGCGGTCGTATTCGTCTCGGTACGAGGGGGCACGGTTGGCAACGCTACTGCGGCCGGGCCTGTCATGGTCCGGGTACTCGATGATCCGCGCCACAGGGCCGCCGGTTGCCCGCTCCACGGCCATCGCGCTCCCGGATTGATCCCGCCTTTCCGGCGAATCCGGCCAGGGCCTCGCCGTGAGCCCCGCCGGGGTTCTCAGCGGGTTCCCGCCGCGTCCCGGCGGCGCCTCTCGTCAGGATCCCAGCAGGACCCCGACAGGGCCCCACGGTCATCGCCGGGCCGTTCGTCGCATCGCCACCGATGAGGCGGGGTTATGCTCACCGGAGCACTTCGACGACCCGGGGCCCGTCCGAAGCGGGGTGCAAGCCGTGAAAACTGTTCCAGACGGACAGTTGCCATCCACTCTGTCTACTGATCTCGCTGACATCCTGCGATTTGAGCTGGCGACCCTCAGCGATGATCTGATCGCGGCCATCGCGCGTGAGGTGCCGCCGTACGCGCGCCCGCTGGAGGGCTCGTTCGGCCGCGGCGTGCGGCAGGGGGTCGAAGAGGCGCTGCTGCGTTTCCTCACCGTGGTCGGCGCCGACTCCGGCGGACCGCCCGATCTCGCGGCCAGCCGTGAGGTCTACGTCCGGCTGGGACGCGGCGAGTTCCGCTCCGGGCGCTCGCTGGACACCCTTCTCGGCGCCTACCGGGTGGGCGCCCGGGTCGCCTGGCGGCGGCTCGCCGAGGCGGCGCGGCGCGGCGGGCTGGACGCCGCCGGGCTGGTCTCGCTGGCCGAAACGATGTTCGCCTACATCGACCGGATCTCCGCCGCCAGCGCCGAGGGCTACGCCCAGGAGCAGTCCGAGGCGGCCAGCGAACGCGGCCGTCTGTGGGACCGGCTCGGCGAGCTGATGCTGTCCGGGGGAAGCCCCGCAACGATCGAGCAGGTCGCCCGGGCGGCCCGCTACCGGCTGCCCGACGTCGTGGCCGCCGTTCTCCTCCCCGGCTCCGCGGGCAGCGGCCGCGTCGTCGACGGAGCCGACGGAGCCGACGGGGCCGACCGAGCCGGTGCCGTCAGCCCCGCTCGGGGCGACGGCGGGAGCGACGCCGAGCGGGCCCGCGGAGCCGTTGACGCGGCTCGCGGCGACGACGGGTCCCGCTGGGCCGACACGACTGACACCCTCGGCACGACTCGCGGCAACGACACGACTCATGACGCTGCCGCGACTCGCGGCGGCGACACGACTCGCGGCGGCGACACGACTCGCGGCGGCGACAGAGCCGACGATGCCGGGGGTGTGGGCGGGCCGGCCCACGATCGTGTCGACCGCCGGGTGGACCACTGCCTCCCCCACCTGGTGCTGCCGCCAGAGACACCTCGCACCATCCAGGGCAAGGACACCTGGGTGTTCGTCACCGACCCGGTCGGGCCCGGGCGGCGGGGCTGGCTCGAGCGGACGCTGGCCGGTCTCGACGCGATCGTCGGCCCGGCCGTCCCGTGGCGGGACGCGTCCGCCAGCGCGGCGCGGGCGGCGTTCGCGCGCAGGGCCCGGGACAGCGGAACGCTGCCGGGCGTACCCGTCAGCCCTGGCGGGGTGCTGTTCACCGACGACCATCTCGCCGGGCTGCTGTTCGCCCGGGATCCGCAGCTGCTCGCCGACCTCGCCCGCCGCCGGCTCGCCCCGCTGGACGGGCTGCCCGCCCGGGCCCGTACCCGGCTGGCGCAGACACTGCTGCTGTGGCTGCGGCTACGGGGACAGCGCGCCCTGATCGCCGCCGAGCTCCAGGTGCACCCGCAGACGGTCCGCTACCGGCTCGGCCAGTTGCGCGCCCTGTTCGGGGAGATCCTGGACGACCCGGACGCCCGCTTCGAGCTCGAGCTCGTCCTGCGCGCCGGTCTGACC
>NZ_CEVIVD010000101.1:0-18095 GCF_982290655.1 Protofrankia sp. CiP1_Cm_nod3 | reverse complement strand
GCTGGGCGGTGGGCCGCCGGGGGGACGGCCGCCGGGGGACGGCCGCCGGGTGGTCAGTTGTCGTGGAAGCTGAGTTTTTCGAAGAGCCAGACCAGGAGGAGGGCGACCAGGCCGAAGGTCAGGAAGAAGGCCAGGCCGGCGGCGGAGGCCAGGCCCGCGTTGAAGCTCTTGAAGCAGTACTCCCAGAGCAGGTAGTAGGCGTTGGTCGTCGCGTCGTCGGGGCCGCCCTGGGTGAGCGCGTCGATCAGCGGGAAGGTCAGCTGGCCGGAGAGCAGCACGGTCATGAGGGTCAGCAGGACCAGGGTCGGTGACAGCAGCGGCAGGATGATCCAGCGGGTGATCTGCCGCCGGGTCGCGCCGTCGAGCTGGGCCGCCGCCGAGTACTCGTCGTTGATGTTGGCCAGGCCGGCGGTGACGACGAGGACGGCGAACCCGAGCAGGTGCCAGCCGGTGATGCCGATGATGGCGAGCTGGGCCGGGCCGCGTTCGTGCAGCCAGTTGACCGGATGGCCGATCATGCGGTCCACCAGCCCGTGCCGCGGGTCCAGCAGCCACATCCACATCGCCGCGCTGGCCACCGGCGGGACCAGCACCGGCGCGAACACCAGCGCGCGGTAGGCGACGCCGGCCCGGCCGCGGATCCGGCGGGTGAGCAGGGAGATGATCGTGGGCAGCAGGACCGAGAAGGGCAGCAGGCACAGGATCGTCGCCACCGTCAGCCAGAGCGAGTGCCTGAGCTCGGGGAGCTGGACGACCTGCTGGTAGTTGTCCAGCCCGACCGGGATCTTCGGCCTGCTCGGCAGCAGGTTCCACCGGTAGAAGGAGAGCTGGACGGCCTCGACCAGGGGGCGGTAGGTCCACACGAGCAGGCAGGCCAGCCCCGGGGCGAGGTAGAGGAAGGGCGGCAGCGCCCGCAGCGCCCGGCGCGCCAGCGGTGGCCGGGCCGCCTCGACCGCCACGTGCTCGGCGGGGGCCACGAGGGGCGCGAGCTCTACGAACACGCTGCCCGCCCCTGCTCTGTCAGCCGCCCGTCGCCGGTGGCGGCCTGGTCGATGTGTCGTGCCATGTCGCTCTCGTCGTTGTCGAAGAGGATGTCCGCGGGGGCGAGCGTCACGACGCTGGCCACCACGGTGTGGGGGTAGATGTCGATGCGGCTGCAGGCCGCCGTGCGCAGCGCGCGGGCCCGGCCCGCGGGCGAGAGCAGGTCCGCGCCGAACGCGGTGGCCGGCGACACCCAGACCGGGATGCCGGCGAGCAGGCCGCAGCTGGCGTGATGGGCGTGGCCGCACAGAATGATCCGCACGTCGCTGCCCGCCACGGCCCGCGCGAGCCGGTCGGTCTCACGCAGCGTCATCAGTTCGACGACGAGCATCGGCGACGGCACCGGTGGGTGGTGCAGGACGAGCACCGTCCCGTCGGGGGCCGGGCGGGCGAGCTCGTCGCGCAGCCAGGCGAGCTGGGCGTCGGTGAGGTGGCCGCTGTCGTAGCCCGGCGTGGTGCTGTCGAGCACCACGATCCGCAGGCCCGCGATCCAGTGGACGCTGTCGCACGGGATCGTCGAGAGGCTGTCGGTCGCCGGCGCGGCGCCCAGCAGCTCGCGGCGGAACGCCGTCCGCTCGTCGTGGTTGCCCATCGCGTAGATGACCGGGGCGCCCAGGTGGCGCGCGAGCGGTTCGACCACCGCCCGCAGCCGCCGGTAGGCGGCGGGGGAGCCGCTGTCGGCGAGATCTCCGGTCAGTACCAGGCCCGCCACCGCGGTCCCGGAGCCCGCGACCGCGCGGGCCGCGGACTCCAGGTTCGCGTGTGTGTCCACCCCGCCGTGCGGCAGCTCCCCGTCGTCGACGAGGTGGACGTCGCTGAGCTGGATCAGGGTGTACCGCGGCACCCGGGCCGGCGGTGCCGCCGGCACCGGTGGCACCGGCAGCGCGGACGTCACCGATGTCACCGATGGCACGGTCGGCACCGACGGCACGGTGTCAGCCCTTCGGGAGGAGCTTGGTCGCCTGCTCCTGCGCCGCGGTCAGCGTCGAGAGCGGGTCGGCACCGCTGTAGACCACCTTCTCGACGGCCGCGAGCATGCCGTCCCTGATCTGGACGTAGTTGTCACCGGGGAACGACGCCGTCGGGTACAGCCGGGCGAGCTGGTCGATGTTCGGCTTGATCAGCGGGTTCTTGGCCGCCCAGTCCTTCAGCGCGCCCGGGTCGTCGAGCAGGCCCGTGCGCAGCGGCAGGTAGCCGATCCTGCTGGTGATCTGCGTGTACGCCTCGTCGCTGGTCAGGAACTTGATGAGCTCCCAGGCCGCCCGCTGCCGGGCCGGGTCCTTGGCGAACATCAGCAGGGCCGCCCCGGAGTTGGTCGGCTGCACCTTCTTGCCGTCGAAGCTCGGCTCGTAGCCGGCCCGCAGCTCCCACGGCGGGTTCGCGGTGGTGGCGCCCTTGCGGAAGACCGCCTCGGCGGCGCTGCTCTCCAGGATCATGCCTACCTCACCGCGGGCGAACGCGGGGTAGGCCTGCTCCTGGGAGAGCTTGGGGCTGGCGCCGGAGCTGACCAGGTCCTGGGCCACCCGGACGGCCTCGACCGCGGGGGCGTCGGCGAAGGTGAGCCGGGTCTGGTCGTCGGAGATCACGGTTCCGCCGTTGGAGGCGACCAGGGACTGATAGCACCAGTCACTGCTCTTCTTGGTCAGGCAGTCGATGTAGGCGCCGTCCTTGCCGGTCCTGCTCTTGATGGCCAGTGCGGCCGTCTTCACCTCCGCCCAGGTGGCCGGCGGCTTGTTCGGGTCGAGACCGGCCTGGGTGAACAGGCTCGCGTTGTAGTACAGGATCGGCGTGGAGAACACGAACGGCACGGCGAAGGTCTTGCCCTCGACGTCACCGAGGGTGCGCGCGGTCGGCGCGAAGGGGTGGGCGCCGCCGAAGTTCGCCTGCACGGCGTCGCGGCCGACGACGTCGTCGAGCGGGGTGGCGCCCAGGCCCTTGACGGCGTACCGGATGTCGCCGAAGACCAGCTGGCCGACGTCGGGCGGGTTGCCCGCCGCGATCTGGCGCTGGATGCTGGCGGCCGAGGCCGACCCGTAGCCGCTCGCGGTCGCGGTCGCGGGCTTCTGGGCCGTCACCTTGATGTTGGGGTGGGCGGCCTGGAACCTGTTGATCAGATCGGTGAAGGTGTCCGTCCAGGCCCCTGCCTGGGACAGGTTGTAGCTCTCAAAGGTGATCGAGACCTGCTGGTCCGGCCGGAGTTCGGGAACCACGGTGCTCGGCTGGGCGGGCGTGCTCGAGCCACTGTCTCCGCAGGCGGCGGCGGTCAGTGCCAGGGTGAGCGCGGCCGCCAGCCCCCCGAGCTGGCGCAGTTTTTTCACGGGATGCTCCTTGAGCGAGAGGAACACGGCACCGGCGAGGACCGGGGCCGGGAAAGACGTCGGACGTTTCGACAGGCTCGAAAGACTCGACGGCGGGACGGTTCGGAAAGGGCGGGGACGCCGAAGGCTGGTGATCAGACGGTGGACGCGTCCAGAACCTGCCCGGGGGCGCCGGCGACGGCGGCTGCGGCGGAGTCATGGTCGTGATCGCGCTCGCGGGGGAGGCCGCCGCTGGCCGGCTGCCAGACCAGCCGGCGGCCGCTGGCCCGGTCGAACAGGTGCACCCGGTCCGCGGGGACGTCGAAGGCCACCGGTTCGCCGGGACGCAGGCCGAGCGGCCGCGGCCCCCGGGCCAGCAGCCGGGCGCCGCCCACCGCGCACTGGGCGACCTCCTCACCGCCGAGGTTCTCCACCGTCTCCACCACCCCCCGGAACACGGGGGACGCGGGCACGGGCACGGGCTGCGATGCGGGCTGCGATGCGGGCTGCGAAGCGGGGGAGCTGGACGCCGGCGGGAGCAGGACCAGGTGCTCCGGTCGGACGCCGAGGGTCACCTCGCGGGCGGGCTGGTCGCCCGCCGCCCACAGCGGCAGCTCGACGCCGGGGGCGAGCACCTGGACGCGTCCGGCCCGGCTCTCGATCCGCGCGGGGATCAGGTTCATCGCGGGTGAGCCCAGGAAGCCCGCCACGAACACCGACGCCGGCTCGTCGTAGACGTCGGTGGGGGTGCCGACCTGCTCCAGCCGGCCGGCGTTGAGCAGGGCCACCCTGGTGGCCATGGTCATGGCCTCGACCTGGTCGTGGGTGACGTAGACGATGGTCGAGCCGAGCGTGCGGTGCAGGGCCCGCAGCTGGCCGCGGGTTGCCGTGCGCAGCTTCGCGTCGAGGTTGGACAGCGGCTCGTCCATCAGGAAGGCGCCGGGGTCACGGACGAGTGCCCGCCCGACGGCGACCCGCTGCCGCTGCCCGCCGGAGAGCTCCCGCGGCCGGCGGCCGAGCAGCTCCGCGAGATCGAGCAGCTCGGCCACCTCGCGTACCTTCTGGCGTATCTCCGCCCGTGGCCGGCGACGGGACCGCAGCGGGAACCCGATGTTGCGTTCGACGGTCAGGTGGGGGTAAAGAGCGTAGCTCTGGAATACCATTGCCATGTCGCGTTCCCGGGGCGGGGCGAACGTGACGTCGCGGCCGTCCAGCAGAACCCGCCCGCCGCTCGGCTCGATCAGACCGGCGATCATCCGGAGCAGCGTCGATTTTCCGCATCCGCTCGGGCCGAGCAGGACGAGGAAGTCGCCGTGGCTGATGTCCAGGCTCACCCGGTCGATGGCGGCGACCTCGCCGAAACGCTTGGTCAGTCCTTCGACCTGGATCCGGCTCACAGCCTGGCTCTCCTTTCGTACCGGCCCGGCGGCGTGCCGGACCGGCCTGGTATTCCCGGCTCGCCGTGGGTGGGCCGGTGGGTTCGGAAGTCGGAAGTCGGATCCCCCGGTACGGGCCGTGCCCGGTGCCGGCGGCCGTCCGGAAATTTTTCCAGTGCTTCTTATCGTCCGTGGACCGCTGAATTCAACGCCGGGTCCGTGTACGGGAAGGAAACATGCTGGAAATTTGCGGTGCGTCAAGTGGTGTGAAACGCCGCGCGCACGCCCGGTGGCCAGCACTGATTGAAATCACTGATTACCCGATAGAATTCATTGATGGCTGCCGGTGCCCACTGTCATGGCGCGCGGGCGGTACCGGCGGCGGAATCCGTCCCACGCCGGCCCGGCCGGCCCGGCCAGGCTGGCCGCGTCCAGGCTGGCCGCGTCCGGCCACGTGGCTGTCGCCACACCGCTCGGCGCCGTCGCGGGCCGGGCTGGCCGGCCCGGAACGCCTGCCCCGCACCAGCGCGGCCGACAGGCCGGGCTGGTGGCCCGAAGCCGGTCGGTGGTCTGGTCGCCGATCGGCGCGGGGCTCGTCTACATCCTCACTGCCAGCGGCCGGGACCGTCAGAGGTCGAGGACAAGCTGGTCGCCGCGGGCCCGGGAGACACAGATCATCATGGCGTCCCCGTCCCGCTGCTCCTGCGGGCTCAGCACGGAGTCGCGGTGGTCGACCTCGCCCTCGACGAACCGGGTCTCGCAGTTGCCGCAGGTCCCCTCGCGGCACGAGGAGGGCATGTCCAGGCCGGTGCGTTCGAGCGCCTCGAGGATGCTGCGGCCCGCGGCCACCCGCACCCGCTGCCCGGTGCTGGCGATCAGGACGTCGAAGGCGGTGTCCGCGGCGGCGTCGCCGGCCGGTTCCCGGGGGCGGAAGCGTTCGACGTGCAGGGCGCTGGGCGGCCAGCTGCCGCAGGCGGCCTCGACCGCGCCGAGCAGGCCCTCCGGGCCGCAGCAGTAGACGGCCGTGCCCTCCTCGGGCCGGGCGAGGACGGTGCCGAGCGGCAGCAGCCCGCGCTCCCGCTCGGGGTGGACGACGACCCGGTCGCCATAGGCGGACAGCGTGGGGAGGAACGCCATGCTCGTGCGTTGCCGGCCGCCGTAGAGCAGCGTCCAGTCGGCGCCGCGCCCGGTCAGCTCGGCGATCATCGGGAGGAGCGGGGTGATCCCTATCCCACCCGCGATCAGGACGTAACGCCCGGCGTCGACCAGGGGGAAGTTGTTGCGCGGCGCCCCCACCTCCAGCGTCGACCCGGCGTGGGCCTCATCGTGCAGGTACGCCGAGCCGCCCCGGCCGGCGGCCTCGCGCAGGACCGCGACACGCCAGGTCGCGTGGTCGGCCGGATCGCCGCACAGCGAGTACTGCCGGACGCGCCCGGGCCCGGTGACGACGTCGACGTGCGCGCCGGGAGCCCACGGGGCGAGCGGCCGCCCGCCGGGATCGGCGAGGGTCAGGGAAACGACGTCGTCCGCCTCGACGGTCCTGCTGACGACGGTCAGGAACGCGGTGGCGGACGGTGCGGGTACCGCGGTCGACTGATCATAGGATGCTGGCGCGGACATGACCGACCTCCGGCGGAGTTCTGGGCGTGTCGGAATGGGCGTACGGGTTCCCGGCGTTCCGCCGGATCCGCGTTCTGGGCGGCGAATCCGGCGTTCCGGCCGCTGGCCGGCACGCCGGTCGAAACAGTGAGCTGCCCGCGACGGCGACCGGTCTGCCGGCCGGGCGGGCCACCGTTGAATTCTATCGGCAGGGCCGCCCGTGACGCAGGGCCCGGCCACATCTTCGCAAGCGTTTTCCCGACTGGCCGGAGAAGTCGCCGACAGGAGGAAAATCCACTTGGGCGATTGGATTTTCCAATAACCCCGGCCCGGGTTCCCGCATGCCACGGAGGCCCTTTTCGGCGGCCTCGCCAAAGGCGGCGCCATGATTTTCCGGCGCTGCCGGCAACCGTCCATGGTCATTTTTCTGAAGGCAGTGCTATGATTTTCAGCGCTGCCGGAGGCCGTTCGCGGGCATTCGGCCGAAGGTAGCGCGCTGATTTTCAGCGCTGCCGGAGGCCGTTCGCGGGCATTCGGCTGGAGGCTGATTCTGGTGGCTGGTCAGAAGGGCCCGGCCTCGTCGAGGGCGTCCAGCAGGGCGTCGACGACCTTGCTTCGCTGCGGCCGCCACACCACGTGCACGGACAGCATCGGGATCGGGTCGACGAGGGGGATGGCGACCGGCCCTCTCGTCCGGCGGGCGCGTTCGACCGAGGCGAACCCCACCAGCGGGCGGGTGGTGACCACGAGGGCGGTCGCGCCCGGGTCGTCGACCTCGGCGGCGACCCGCAGGCTGATCCGGACCCGTTCGGCCGTGGTGACGATCGTGTCGTACATCGCCGGGGACTGGGTGCGGCTGAACAGGATGCAGGCCTGGTTCTGCAGCTCGCGGAACGGCACCTGCTCCCGGCAGGCCCAGTCGTGCTGTTCCCCGACCACGGCGACCAGCGGCAGCCGCAGCACCTCCCGGGAGTGCAGGTCGCTGGTGGGCGGCAGCCCGAAGACGAAGCCGATGTCGAGCTCGCCGCCGAGCAGGCCCTTGAGCTGGGGGCCGGTGCGTCTTTCCCACAGGTGGGCGGTCAGCCCGGGGTGAGTGCTGTTCAGCCGTAACAGGGTCGGCTGCAGGATGCGCTGGCCGGCCGGGAAGTTGTAGCCGATGTTGATCGCGCCGGCGCGGCCGGCCGCGGCGTCCCGCGCCGCCTGCACGGCCCGGCTCGCCTGGTCGAGGATCCGCTTCGCCTCGGCCTGGAACGCGACGCCTGCCGGGGTCAGCCGGACCTCGTGGGAGGTGCGGGCGACCAGCTTGACGCCGACCTCACGCTCCAGGCGCTGCAGGTGCTGGCTCAGCGAGGGCTGGGCCAGGTGGAGCTTGCCCGCGGCCCGTCCGAAGTGCAGCTCGTCCGCTATCGCCAGAAAAGACACCAGGTGCCGGAACTCCATCCCGCCTCCCTCCTGTAAGCCCAGCACAGCCTACGTGCGGTGACTAACCGGCGGTGACGGGTGAGTGTTGTCCGGAAGAACTGTCGGGCCGGTCGCCACGGGCACCAGCGGACACCAGCGTGACGGCGGCACACACATGATACCCGTGCAAACAGCGTGTATACGCGTGTGTACGGCGGGGTGTATTGCGGCGGTACGTATGACGGCGATGTATATCGCGGTGATGTGCATTACAGCCGTGCATTACGGCGGTGCGTGTCGCGGCTCCGTGTATTAAGGCGCGGACGTGACGGGGGCGGATGTGACGGGGGCGGACATGACAGGGATGGATATGGCATGACGAGGGCAGCAACGCCCGGCGTGCCCGTATCTGTCCTGGAATGGCTGTTCGCATCCCGGTGGCGCGCCGTGGGGCGCGAATACGGAATGGCCTCCACACGGGGCGGCCTTCGTGCGGAGTGGCTCCCGCGTGACCGTGTCCGCGCGGGCGTCGTGGACGGCGGCTGGGAGCTGATCCACGGGCCTGGCGGCCGATCCGGGGGATGAGGCTGGCCCGGGGATGCTGGCCCGGGGGATATGGGATGACCGTATCCGGGCCGGGAGGGTGCGTGGCGTCGGCCACCGTCCCGATAGCCTCGTTGTCGTGGCAACGGTCGATCTTCCACAGGAGTCCGCTGTCGGGCTCGACGATGGCCTGACCGCCGCGGGCGTGGCCGCGCGCATCGCGGCGGGCAGCACCAACGACGTCCCGGTCCGGGCGAGCCGCTCGGTCGCCGAGATCGTCCGGGCCAACGTCCTGACCCGGTTCAACGCGATCATCGGCGCGCTCTTCGCCGTCATCGTGGTGATCGGGCCGGTCGTTCCCGACGGCCTGTTCGGGCTGATCATCGTGGTCAACACCGCGATCGGCATCGTCCAGGAGATGCGGGCCAAACGCACCCTGGAACGGCTCGCGATCATCGGCGAGGCCCGGCCCCGGGTCCGCCGGGACGGCCGGACGGTCGAGATCTCCGCCAGCGAGGTCGTGCTCGACGACGTCATCGAGCTCGGGCCCGGCGACCGGGTCGTCGTCGACGGGGTCGTGCTGGCCGCGGACGGGCTGGAGATCGACGAGTCGCTGCTCAGCGGTGAGGCCGACCCGGTGGACAAGGGCCCCGGGGATCCCGTCATGTCCGGCAGCTTCGCGGTGGCCGGGACAGGGGTGTTCCGCGCGGCCAAGGTCGGCCGGGAGGCCTATGCCGCCCGGCTGGCGGAGGAGGCCAGCCGTTTCACGCTCGTGCGTTCGGAGCTGCGCGGCGGCATCGACCGGATCCTGACGTTCGTCACCTTCCTGATCATTCCTGCCGGCGCGTTGACGATCTACAGCCAGTTCCGGCTCGACGACGCCGCCCCGGACGACGCGGTGCGCGGGATGGTGGCCGCGCTCGTCCCCATGGTTCCCGAGGGGCTCATCCTGCTCACCAGCGTCGCGTTCGCGATCGGTGTCATCCGGCTGGGACGCCGCAAGTGCCTGGTGCAGGAGCTGCCGGCCATCGAGGGGCTGGCCCGGGTCGACGTCGTGTGCGCGGACAAGACCGGCACCCTCACCGAGAACCGCATGCGGCTGACCGAGGTGCGCCTGCTGGGCGCGCCCGACAGGACGGGCCCGGCCAACGGCGCCGCCGGCGAGGCCGCCGGCGAGGCTGCCGGGGCCGGCCGGCTGGCTGGTGAGGTGCGCGAGGCGCTGCGGGCGCTGGCCGCCGCCGACCCGCGTCCCAACGCGAGCCTGGCCGCGGTCGCCGAGGCGTTCCCGAGCGGTCCGGACACCTGGGCCGCGACGGCGGCCGCGGCGTTCTCCTCCGCCCGGAAGTGGAGCGGGGCGAGCTTCGGCCGGCACGGGCACTGGGTGCTCGGCGCGCCCGACGTCCTGCTGCCGCCCGGGCACGCCGCGGTCGCCGAGGCCGACCGGCTGGCCTCCCGGGGGCTGCGGGTGCTGCTGCTCGGCCGGGCCGGCATCCCGGTGGACGCGCCGGGCGCGCCCGGCACGGTGGTCCCGCTGGCGCTGCTCGTCATCGAGCAGAAGATCCGCGACGACGCCGCCGACACCCTGCGCTACTTCGCGGCGGAGAACGTCGAACTGAAGATCATATCGGGGGACAGCGCGCTGTCCGTCGCGGCGGTCGCCAGCACGCTCGGGATCGCCGGTGCCGACCGGCCGGTGGACGCCCGGACGCTGCCCGACGACGACATCCCCGCGCTGGCCGAGCGGATGGCGACGGGGTCGATCTTCGGCCGGGTGGCGCCGGACCAGAAGCGCGCCATGGTCAGGGCCCTGCAGTCCGACGGCCACACCGTGGCCATGACCGGCGACGGGGTCAACGACGTGCTCGCGCTCAAGGACGCCGACATCGGCGTGGCCATGGGCTCGGGCAGCCCCGCGGCCCGGGCGGTCGCGCAGATCGTCCTGCTGGACAACACCTTCGCCGCTCTCCCGCACGTCGTGGCCGAGGGACGGCGGGTGATAGGCAACATCGAGCGGGTGTCCGTCCTGTTCCTGACCAAGACGGTCTACTCGGTGCTGCTGGCCATCCTGATCGGGGCGGCGCAGCTGAGGTTCCCGTTCCTGCCCCGGCACGTGACGCTCATCGGCTGGTTCACCATCGGCGTCCCGGCGTTCTTCCTGGCGCTCGCGCCCAACACCGAGCGGGCCCGGGCCGGGTTCGTGCCGCGGGTCATGCGCCGGGCGGTGCCGGCGGGTGCCGTGGTGGCGGTGGCGAGCTTCGTGACCTACCTGCTCGTCCGCTCCGGCGGCGAGGGCACGCCCGAGCAGGAGAGCACCGCCGTCGTGATCACGCTTGTCATGATCGCAACATGGGTGCTGGCAGTGGTGGCCCGGCCGTATGCCTGGTGGAAGGTCCTGCTGGTGGCTGCCATGGCCGGTGGCTTCCTGCTGTGCCTGCTGCTGCCGGTGGGGCAGCGCGTCTTCGAGTTCGACACGTCGGACGCCGGCGTCGTCGCCGTGGCGGCCACCTGCGGCGCGGCCGGCATGGCCCTGGTGGAGCTCGTCTGGCGGCTGGTGGGGCACTTCTGGCCCGTGAACGCCGAGGGCACGGCCCACGGCCGGCCGTCCAGGCCCTGAACCACCGGGCCGGGCCGGGCGTGGCTGCCCGGGCTGCCGGGCCGGGCGTGGCGGGCGTGGGTGCCCGGGCTGCCGGGCCGGGCGTGGCGGGTGGTGTGGCCGACCACGCACGTGTGGGGGTGGGAAAAGGCGTCGGTCTCCCCGCCGGGCGCCGGCCGGCGCTGGTTCGATAGGCGAAGTGATGGTGGGGGCCGTGGGGGTGCTGGCCTGTCCCGGAAGGAGCCGACGGTGGTCCTGTCCCGCCGGATCGTTGGTGGCGCAGACTGTTTCGACCCCCACGACCCCGGGCTCGTCCACGACCCGTACCCCGTCTTCGCCGAACTGCGGGCGGCCGGCCGCCCGCTGTGGAGCGAACAGCTCGGGATGTGGCTGGCCGCCAGGTACCGCGACGCCGACGCGGTGCTGCGCCATCGCGCGCTGGGCAGGATCCACCCGCCGCGACAGCCCGAGGGCCTGTGGGCGCTGTTCAACCAGCTCGAGCGCGACTCGGTCCTCGGCTGCGAGCCGCCCAAGCACACCCGGCTGCGGGGCCTGCTCGGCAAGGCGTTCGTCCGCGGCAACATCGAGCGGCTGCGCCCGCACATCGAGGAGCTGTGCGGGGGCCTCCTCGACGGGCTGGCGGAAAGGGCCCGCGACGGCGAGCCGTTCGACCTGATCACCGACTACGCCGAACCGCTGCCAGTGATGATCATAGCCGAGCTGCTCGGTATCCCGGACGGCGACCGGCACCTGCTGCGCCCCTGGTCGGCGGCCATGATGAAGATGAACGAGTACGGGCGGACGCCCGCCGCGGAGGCCGCCGCCCGCGCCGCCGCGGCCGAGTTCGACGCCTTCGTCCGGGACCTCGCGGTGCGCCGCCGGCGCGGCCCCCGGGACGATGTGATCACCCATCTGGTCCAGGCGGAGCAGGACGGTGAGCAGCTCAGCGAGGACGAGCTGGTCGCCACGGTCGTGGTGCTGCTCAACGCCGGGCACGAGGCCAGCGTCAACTGCCTCGGCAACGGGATGGTCGTCCTGCTGAACCATCCCGACCAGCAGCGGCGGCTGGCCGAGCGGCCGCTGGAGCTCGCCGCCACCGCGACCGAGGAGTTCCTGCGCTTCGACTCCCCGCTGCACCTGTTCGAACGGACCGCGATGGCGGACGTCGAGATCGGCGGGGCGGTCATCCGGGCGGGGGAGCGGATCGCCGCCCTGCTCGGCTCGGCCAACCGGGACGGCGAGATGTTCGAGCGGGCCGACGAGTTCGACATCGGCCGGGAGCCGAACCCGCACATCGCCTTCGGCGGCGGGGTCCACTTCTGCGTGGGCGCGCCGCTGGCCCGGGTGGAGGTGGCGATCGCCGTACGCTGCCTGATCGAACGCTTCCCGCGGCTGCGTCCGGCCGGCACACCGGTACGGCGTCCGGCATTCGTCCAACGCGGCTGGACCCGCGTGCCGGTGGCCGTCTGACGGCGCGGCGGTTTCCGTGAACCGTCGCGGGTGGGCGCGGCATGCGGGCAGGTGTATGCCGCGCCCGGGATCTCACGCCGGATGGCTGCCCGCGAGCCGGCTGAGGAAAGCGGTGTTGTCGTAGAAGTTCTCGACCTCGACCAGCCTGAGGTCGTCCGCGCAGCGGGCCACGGTGACACCGAAGATCTCGATGCGCTCACCGGTCGGGGGCGCCTCTTTGTACGGCCCGCTGAAGGTGCCCCAGTGCCGCCATTTGAACGCGATCACGGGCGGTGGTGAGTAGACGTCCAGCACCTCCCAGAAGAAGCCGCCGGGGAAGGCTTTGTGGAACACCTCGTGGGAGGACTCGAAGGTTTCGTTCCCCGCCGAGTAGTGGGGGTTCTCGCCGATGAGGATGTTGTAGCTGCCCTTTTCCGCGAGGTCGGCGGCGGTGGCCGCCGGGCCGCCGTTCACCTGGACCCGCAGCCGTTCGGTCACCATGCTGACCCACTGGGCTGGATCCTTCTTGTGCGAGAGCTCCATCTCGAATACCTGGACCACCTTCTCGACGATGTCCGCGAGCGAGCCCTCGGCATGCTGGCAGGTGCGTTCCCGGGGCATTGTCTCCCGGGAGTGGCGGTAGTCCGGTGGTGCCCCGTCGCGCCACCGGACGCCAGCGGAGCCGGCAATGACGGCGTCCCGGCCCTGAACATGCAGCGGCTGGTTCCCGGCGGTTCTGTCGCTCACCGCTATCCTCCTGTTCCTGCCGTCTGGCCAAGGTTTTCGGGGAGCGTTGTCCCGAAGCTTTTCCGTGTTCTTCCGGGCCACGTCGCGGCGTGGTTCCGGGCGGAAATCTCCCTGCTGGCTCGCGCTGTTGGATGGCACGGGATTCAGGGGTTCCGACAGAATACGGGAAGCGGTGTCGAGTGTATCGTCCTCCCGGTCCGGTTTCTTCCTGGGAACGCCGGACATGTTGCCGTTTCCCGCGGGTCCTTGGTACGCCGTGGCGGCAGCCGTCAGGCCCATTGCGGACGACGGTCCGGTAGCCGTTCGGGAGGTGCTCGCGCGATGCGGCGGCCGGCAGCCGTCCGCCGGCCTCCCGCGGTGGTGATCATTTATGTCCCGTGCGTCACTGGTTGCTCTCTGTATTTATATGAACGCCGAGCGCGTCGAACTCGAGAGGCGGGATCGAGTTCCACTTCGGATGAACAATTCGGACACAGCGGTAACAATGGACATCATGGAATGCTCACGGATGGCCCGCCGGTCGCCGGCGGGCCATCCGGCAGCCGAGCAGGCTTGACTGCGAGGTCGGCTGCTGCTTTTCTCAGACTGTTCGAGTCGGTGGAAGCCGGTGTGAATCCGGCACGGTCGCGCCACTGTCACCGGCGTCGCCCCCAGGGCGGCACCGGAAGTCAGACCCATCGTCGGACGAGCGTCACCGAACAAGCCCTGCCCGAGTGGAACGCGTGATTCCTGTGGAGGTTCCCGCCATGGCACACCCAGGCGTTCTGGACGCCCCTGCCGCCCCCGCGCCGCTGCCGACGATCCCGCTGAGCGAACTGGCCCCGTTCGCGCTCTTCGGGTCGCTGCTGGCGCTGGTCCTGCTCTACTTCGTCGGTGCGGAGCAGGGCGCGGTGTCGCTCGTGGCCGGCAGCAACGTCCACGAGTTCGTGCACGACGCGCGTCACCTGCTCGGCTTCCCCTGCCACTGAGCGGGGGCGCGACATGGTTCGCACGCTGCTGATCCGCGGGATGCTGGTCGGCGTGGCCGCCGCCGTCCTCGCCTTCGTCGTCGCGAAGGTCTTCGGGGAGAGCCAGGTCGGCCTCGCGATCGCGTTCGAGGCGGCGCACGAGGCGCCCGGGGCCCCCGCCGAGCCGGAGGTGGTGTCCCGCACGGTGCAGAGCACCATCGGCCTGTTCACCGGGCTGCTGGCGTTCGGGGTCGCCGTCGGCGGGCTGTTCTCCCTCGCCTACGCCGTCGCGCAGGGCCGGCTGGGAGCGCTGCGCGCCCGCACGACCGCGGGGCTGGTAGCCCTCGCCGGTTTCGCGGGGATGTACCTGCTGCCCAGCCTGAAGTACCCGGCCAACCCGCCGGCGGTCGGCAATCCGGACACGATCGCCGATCGCACCAGTCTGTACTTCGCCGCGATGCTGATCGCGCTGGCCGTGGTCGCCGGCGGTTTTGTGGCCGCCCGGCGGCTTGCCCCCCGGTTCGGCTCGTGGGACGCGGCACTGCTGGCGCTGGCCGGCGGTCTGGTCGTCATCGGCCTCGCCTACTACGCCCTGCCGGCGGCGGACGAGACACCGGAAGGCTTCCCGGCGGACGTGCTGTGGCGGTTCCGGGTCGATTCCCTGGCGATCCAGGCGACGTTGTGGGCCACCGTCGGGCTGCTCTTCGGGGCTCTGACGGAACGCGCCAACCGCCCCGCCCCGGTCCGGGCACCGGGTGCCACGCCGGTATCGACGCTGGTGGGGGAAGCTCCGACGGCCCCAGGCGGATCACCGGTCGCCACCGGGGCGTGAGTGCGGGCGGGCCGCTGCGGCTGACCCTGGTCAGCCACGCCCGGACCGCCGCCGTGCGAGCGGCGCGCTTCGGCGCCGACGACGACACCATCGACGACGCCGAAGCCCGCCGGGCCGCCGCCGCGGCCACAGCGCACACGACGCACATGCCCGAGCACACGTCCGAAATGTCACGCACCCCCTTCGGACGGGTGCTGCGCGGTGGGCGGGCCTGGTGCGACCGCTCCCTGCGCACCCGCCAGACAGCTCAGGCGCTGGGCCTGTCGGCCACGCCCGACCCGGCCCTGCGCGACCTCGACGTCGGGGCCTGGGCGGGCCGCTCGCTCGACGAGATCAGCCCCGCGGACCTGCGGCTGTGGACCGGGGATCCGGCCGCGGCGCCGCACGGCGGCGAATCCGTCGTGGACCTGCTCGACCGCGTCGCGGCCTGGCTGGCCGCCCGTGCCACCGACCCGGAGCACGTGATCGCCGTGACCCACCCGGCGGTCGTCCGGGCCGTGCTGGTCACGGCGCTGCGATCGCCACCGGAGGTGTTCTGGCGCGTCGACGTCCCACCACTGTCCGCGACCCTCCTGCACGGCCGCCTGCCAGCCACCCCCACCTCACTCGGGCACGCGGGCGGCAAAGCCGGCACGGGAAGCATGGTGTGGACCCTGCGACACGCCTGCATGCCACTGTAAGACCAGCAGTTCACGGCACAGTGCGCAAGCTGTCCTGTCTCTCCTGCGCCGAGGACCCGACCATGCTCTGTGACCGTGATGGTGGCGTGCGGCGTGCCGCGGTGGGCGCTGTCGTCGTGATGGCTGCCGTTGCCCGGAGCCTTTCAGCCGCTGGTCATGGCGGGTTGGGTGTGTGGCGCAGGTGGATGGCGATGGCGTGGGAGCGGTTTGCGGCCCCGAGCTTGCGTAGGATGGCGCGGACGTGGCTCTTGACGGTCGCGGCTGAGATGACGAGGCGTTCGCCGATCTGTTCGTTGGGCAGGCCGGCGCACATCAGGTCGGCGACCTCGCGTTCACGGCTCGTGAGGATGCCCGGTGACTCCTCGGGGGCGTCCACCGGCGGGCTGGCGGTGTCGGGCTCGTAGCGCCCGGGCGCGCGCGGCACGGTGGGGAGAAGATCGATGGCGTGGTCGGGCGGCGCGGTGTCGAGGCCCTGGCGCTGGGCGGCCCGCTGGACCAGACGCCGTTGCGTGTCGAGACGCTGCCGGTGGACCGCGCGTTCGTAGACACGCCCGAAGCCCTCGGCGAAGGCCCAGGCCACCTCGAGGTCGTCGCGGTCGACCTCGCGCGCCTCGCCCGAACGGTCGAGGTGCAGCAGGCCGATCACGGTGTCGGCCGGGGCGATCGGGGCGACCACGAACGAGCTGGTCAGCAGCCGGCGCAGCGCAGGGTGGACGCGGGGATCGCTCGCCGGACGCTCGACGAGGGCCGGGCGTCTCTCGGCCACGACCTCGGCCTCCAGCGGAAGGCGCTCGACGGGCATCGGGCCGAGCTCGTGCCACGCCGCCGTGGTGCCCGTGCCGCTGGCCGTGCCAGCCGAGACCGCCGTGCCGGCCGAGATGACCGTGCCGGCCGAGATGACCGTGCCGGCCGAACTGCTCCGGCCGGCCGGCCCGGCCCGGCCGGCCGAGCCGGTTCCGCCGGCCGGGACGGTCGTGTCGGCCGATCGCCAGGGGGACCAGACACCGTCGCTGACCCGGCTGAGCATCGCGCGCCGCACACCGCAGCTACGCAGCGCCTCGACGCAGGCGCGGTCGAGCAGATGTGCTGGATCCGCCACCGGCCGCAGGCGCTCCAGCCCGCGCCGCAGGGCCGCCCGGCGCGCGGATCTGCGGGTCAGGATGTGGCGGCTGAGGTGGCGTTCGAGCTCGAGGGCGCGCAACAGGTCGTCACGGATCTCCGGATCGACCGGGCCCGTCCGCCGGCGAAGCTCGCTCAGGGCCTGGTCGGCTGTCGCGCGCAGCTGGCGCAACACCTCGACGGGCTGGCTCCGGCCGGGCTGGCGCGGGTGCGGCGGCAGCGCGAGCCCCCATGAGCGCTGGGCACGCTGGGTGAGCCGGGCGGCCTCGGCGATGACCTGCCGTTCGCTGGGATCACGCCGTCCGCCGGCCGGGTGCGCCGACGCCGCCGGCGGTGCCGGGGACGCCGGCGGTGCCGCCGGCGCTGGCGGTGTCGAAGGTGGCGGCGGCATGGGCGTCCTTTCCGGCGGCATGTCCGGCGGCACGGCCGTCACCGGCCTCGCATGCGCAGGTAGCGGGCGGCGGCTTCGGCCCGGCTGGTCGCGCCCAGCTTGCGCAGGACGTGCGCGACGTGTGTCTTGACGGTCTGTTCGCCGAGCACGAGCTCACGGGCGATGCCGCTGTTGGTCTCCCCGGCGACGATGAGGTCGAGCACCTCGCGCTCGCGGGTGCTCAGCAGTGCGATCCGTCCTGGCGGTGGGGTGCTGTCCCGGTGATCCTCCTCCTCCTCCGGGTCGTCCTCGGGCGTGGGCGGCAGCTGGAGGCGCAGCTCGGCGTCGCTGACCGCGTCGAGGTCACGCGCGAGCGCGAGCTGGGCCGCCTGGAGGCGGGCGCGGCGGTGCTGGAGCTCCTCCGCGAAGACGGCGCGTTCGTACAGCAGCCCGACGTGTTCGGCGAAGAGCACGATGTTGTCGAGGTCGTCCTGGGTGACCGGATGGTCCTGCCCGCGGCGGTCGGCGTGCAGGAAGCCGATGACGCGGCCGCTGGGCATGAGGGGCGCGCCGACGTAGCCGCGCGCACCGGCGATCGTGACGAAGGCCTCGTGGCAGCGCGGGTCACCGGCCGCGTCGGCCACGAGGATGCCGATGCGCCGGCGCACCATCTCGGTCTCGAGCAGCATGTGCCGGAGGGGCAGCGTGGGCTCGTCCCCGAACGCGCGCCGGAACGCGTCGGTGTCCGGGTCGGCCCCCGGCGGCGGCAGGATCGGGATCCACTCGGAGTGGTGGACGCGTGAGATCATCGCCCGGGCGAACCCGCATGCCCGGGTGAGTTCGGGCGGGACGCGCTCGAGCAGTGCGGCGCTGGAGGCGCACCGGCGCAGCCGGCCGAGGGCCCGGTGGATCCCGACGCGCGCGCGGTCGCCCATCCAGAGGTTCTGTTCCTCGCACGCGCGCAGCTCGTCCGCCGTGCGTACGAGGGTTTCCAGCTCCTCAAGGCCGGCAGAGCCGGCGGGAGCTGCGGAGCCGGCAGAGCCGGCGGAGGCCACCGGGCCGGCAAGGCCGGCGGGGGCCGCAGGGCCGGGGGAGTCAAGG
>NZ_CEVIVD010000100.1:17743-18971 GCF_982290655.1 Protofrankia sp. CiP1_Cm_nod3 | reverse complement strand
GGGCCCCGGGACAGGGACGGGGACAGGGACGGGGACGAACGGTGCTGCCTCACGCGCGCTGTCCCTGTCGGTGGGCGGCTTCGTCGTCGTCCACCGGATGCCGACGGTGGCGGAGCTGCGCCGGCTGCGTACCGCCGGCGGCCTGCCCGACCCCGGCCCCGAAGCGGCGGCGGACGCCATCGACGGCAGCCTCGCCGGCCTGTGCGTGGAGGCCGCGGACGAGCCGGGCCGGGCGGTGGGCTGCGGCCGGATCGTCGGGGACGGCCGGACCTTCCTGGTCATCATGGACGTGGTGATCGACCCGATGGTGTACGCCGACGCGGACGCCGACGCGGACGTCGACCTGGCCATCCTGATCATCAACGAGCTGCGCAGATGGGCCGTCGGCCAGGTGGATCCGGCCGCGTTCGTGGGTGTGGCCACGCTCGCGGGCGTCGAGCCGCTGGGCAGCCCGCCCTGACCGCCGTCCCCCGCTGCCCGGTTGGCCGGGCAGCGGCAGCGGCACCGGCATGACGGCAGGGCGGCAGGACGGGGTGTGAAAACGGGAACGCGGCATGGGAACGGTGTGTGCAAGGCGTACCGGGCCGATTCAGGAGGGGTGGGGTTTGCGGTGCCGGACCCGTCCGGCTACCTTCCGGCCATGACCGAGACCGCCGCCGCTGCCCGTCTCACCACCGGTGACACCGCTCCCGGCTTCACCCTCTCCGACGCCGACGGCAACGAGGTGTCGCTGTCGTCCTACCGGGGGCGACGGGTTGTCGTCTACTTCTACCCGGCCGCCTCCACGCCCGGGTGCACCAAGCAGGCCTGTGACTTCCGGGACAGCCTCGCGCTGCTGAACGACGCCGGCATCGACGTGCTCGGGATCTCCCCCGACAAGCCGGCGAAACTCGTGAAGTTCCGCGACAACGAGAAACTGACCTTCCCGCTGCTGTCGGACCCGGAGCGGGCCGTGCTCGCCGCCTACGGCGCGTACGGCGAGAAGACGCTCTACGGCAGGAAGACCGTGGGTGTGATCCGCTCGACCTTCGTCCTGGACGCCGACGGCAAGATCGAGAAGGCGCTCTACAACGTCAAGGCGACCGGCCACGTCGCCAAAATCATCCGCGACCTCGGCCTGTCCGCCTGACCGGCCGCCCCGCCGCCCCGCCGTCCCGGCAACCCGCCGTCCCGGCAACCCGCCGCCCGCGCCGGCCTCAGCCGGCACCATGATCAATATAATTCCCGT